>DAOTTY010000171.1:0-3923 GCA_034437575.1 Anaerolineae bacterium
TGCGCAGTTCCGGCGCGTTCGGGTCGGCAGGGTTAGGTTCGCGGCCAAAGCCGATGCGCGGCTCCGGCGCGTTCGGGTTAGCGGGGTTGGGTTCGCGGCCAAAGCCGATGCGTGGCTCCGGTGCGTTCGGGTTGGCAGGGTTGGGTTCGCGGCCAAAACCGATGCGCGGTTCCGGCGCGCTGGGATCAATGGGCTTGGGTGCAGGTGCGTTGTTGGGTGCGGGACCGTCTGGTATGCCCTTGCCTGTGTCGTCTGCGCTGCGGCCAAACCGCTCCATAATCCGCTTGAGCGGGGCGTATATCTGACGGGCTGCGTCTACAACTTCATCCATCTTTTTCGCAACTAAGGGGGTCCGCCGCATGGCCGTTGCCCCACGCCCAACTGCCTTGACCGCCCGCCCGACGAACGCGGTTGCGAACGTGAGAGCAAGGTTGATGGCACCCGTCGTGACCTTTTTACCCTGCTCCTCATTGGTGAGGTCTTCGCCAGTGATAAAGTTGCTGCCGACGATGCCCTCAAGCAATGGGAACACACCGATTAGCTCAAGAATGCCCACGAACGGGATCAGAATGATTTTCTTCCACATTGGGTACTTGGCTGCGGTCATCTCTTGCCAGCGTGTGATGAAGGGCATTGCCAGGCCCACAACAAGCATCCCAACAATCGCTATCACGCCCGCGCCCAATATAAGAACCGCCAATGCTGGACCCACTACCGGAATAAATGAAGCAACTGCCGCCAGGGCCAACGTCCCCACGACCCCTGCAAAAATCATGCCCAGCCCCTTAACTAGGTCCAGCAGCGCACTACCCACCCCTGACCAGAACGAGGTTTTGTCCTCTTTACGCTGGACCTGCTCACCGCCCGCTTTGACCTTTTGTGGCGCTTTCTGGTTATACCAATCGGCGGTTTTGCTGGCCGCTTGTGCGTAAGGTGCGTTGGACTGTGCGATTTCGGCGGCTTTGCCTTCAACTTGCCCAAGCGCTGTATCGGCTTGTTTGCTGCTTTCACTCACGGCCTGGTCAACGCCGGACGCGACCGCAGATAATGCTTGGGCCACGGCACTGAGCACACTTTGGGCCGCCTCTGATGCCATATCGATAAAACCTTCAGTGACCTGTTGCAACTGCGTTTGTGCCTTCGCAGTGACTTCTGCGAGCTGTGCTGCCAGGTAGCCCAACAGGTTCTGTACGTCCGCTTGAACCTTGTCCGCAATGGTGGTGAGCTGCGTTTGGAGCGCGGTCTGTACTTCCAACATAGCCGCAGAGGCGTCTGTATAGACCTGATCGATCACAGCAATCAATTCTGCCTGGATTGTGTCATCCGGGTTGTTGGGGTCGTCTGGCGGGGCAATTGTCACCACTTCCTGAATTATAGCCGCCGCCTGCTGGTACGCTGTGCTAATGGCCTGTGATGCTTCCATCTCCGCCATGTTAACGGATTCAATGGCCTGGTTTTGCAACCCGGCAAGCTGCTTCTTAACCGCGAGAGCAATCTTTGTGATCGTCTTTGAGATTTGCGCTGCAACCTGCTTGAGCCGATGGGTTACGGTTTGGAAGGCACCCCGAATAAAGCCGATGATGTGTTGAACTGCCGCCCAAATTTTTGTCAGGATTTGCTTAATTTGTTTAATAACACTGTTAAAGATATTTGAGAACAGGCTGGCTAGCTTGTTCACGACTTGGCTCATCCCGCCCAGCAGTTTTTTCGCCAGGGTGGTCGCAACCTTCAAAAACGCCTTTGCTGTGAATTTACCGAGTACCCCACTCTGTTGCGCAGCCTTAGTTTGACCTACCTGCTTCGCATCATCGGCCTTCTTTTGCACAAGTGCTTTGGCATCGGCTGTCTTTTCTGCCTTCCGCGTATTGATCTCGCTCCCGGCGCGCTGCTTTTGGCCTTCGATTTGTTCGGTATGCGCCTGGGCCTGGCTTTGCAACCCGGCCTCACGCTCCGATTGGGCGGCTGCGACCTGTGCTTGCGCCCCTTCTATGATGGCTGCAATTTGCGCTTGGGTATTTTGTAGATAAGACTCACTCTCCGATTGAGCAGCCGCAAACACCCCTTCCAGTTGGGCACGGGTGGCTGTTGCCAGGGCTGCCAGTGCGGCCTGCTGGGCTTGCGCCTCCACTTGCAGTTGGCCCAGAACCTGCGTGGCATAACGCCCCACAGCACTATCGGTGGTCAGGTTGGCGGCAACGTCTGGTAGAGGGGGTGGTATTGGCGGGGGCGCGGCAGCAGGTACACCAGCCCCTTCGTCTTCAGGTAGGTCTGAGGTTTCGTCGGAGACCTGTTCGTCGTCGGTTACTTGGTTTTCGTCGTTACCCTCTTTTTGCGCTGCTTTAGGGCCGTCGTTTGCGTCGGCCTCTGGTTTTGATTTGCCTATATCCCCCTGCGCTTGCGGCTCTGCCGGGGGTGCGTCGGTGGGGTCGTCGTCGGGCGGGGCATCGCCAAATAGTGGGATGTCATCAATTGGGAGTTCTTCTACGGTCTGCTCGTCTTCTTTGTCCGCCTGGGCTGTATCGTCTTTTTGCTTGGTTTCGCGCTGTATTTTGGTGGGCGTTTGAAACATGGTGGGAACTTGTCGTGGGGCAGGCAGGTTGGTGACGTAGTTTTTGATGTCACCGGAGTCAATGAGTCGCTGGACGGCTGAGTTGCCAATTGTTTTTTGCAGATGGATAATCTGTTCTTCGGGTGTTCGTGGCTGGCCCGCTAGTCTGTCAGCGTGGTGCTGTTGTAACTTGCGTTGCTGACCGGGGTTCGCTTTTGATGACTTCGACTGATGCTCTGGCATGGTGGCTACTCACCCATGATTTACCCGTAGTGTTAGGATTTCATCTGCATCTTCATTATAAAGCAAGATTTGAAATACAGCCAGCCCTCTTAAGTTTGCGGTCAGGCAAACATACGCAGGCAGGATGCATGCCTTCTGTAAGCATTTTCCAGTGAGCTGTCATTCCCGGTGTGGTGGGTCTTGTACCTCGGTCCCATTGCCATCAGAATGCAACAGACTATTCACTAAAAGACGCTTCTACTTCTATGTGTGGAATTACAGGTATGATTGACATGCGTGGTGAAAATCGCGCCGACCCGGCACTTATTCAGCGGATGTGCACGGCCATCGTTCATCGCGGCCCCGATGGTGACGGTTTTTTCACCACGCCGAACATCGCTATGGGAATGCGCCGCCTCAGCATTATTGATGTTAATGGCAGTGACCAACCGCTCTACAGTGCAGACCGCTCCATCGCACTGGTGTTCAACGGTGAAATTTACAACTACCGTGAACTACGAGCAGACTTACAGCAGGCCGGATATGCCTTCTATACCACTGGCGATGGTGAAACCCTCATACACCTTTACGAGCGTTACGGCGTAGAGATGTTCCAATATTTGCGCGGGATGTATGCGTTTGCACTATGGGACGCCCCCCGCGAACGATTGTTGTTGGCAGTCGATCATATTGGCATGAAACCGCTCTATCTCCATCAGCACGACGGCGTGCTGCGCTTTGCGAGCGAGGTCAAGGCGCTGTTTGCGGATGAGGCACTGCAACCCGAACTCAATCTTGCCGTACTGGATACCTATCTGAGTTTTGGCTTTCAGGTAGGGCCAGAGACGCTGTTTAAGGGGGTTCGTCGCTTGATGCCCGGTCACTATTTGGTGATGGAAAACGGAGAGCTGATCGAAAAACCGTTCTGGCAGTTTGGCAACAACGCCAACGGCGCACAAGATATGCGCACTGAGGCAGAGATCGTCGGCGAGGCCCGTGACCTGCTGCAAAACAGTGTGCGGCTGCACCTGCGCAGTGATGTACCGCTCGGCTGTCCATGTAAATCCAGCGCCCGATAAGTAAATCGAATGCCAGGAAGTGTGCCCACGCAATCATAACACCCTCTGGCAACGACAAAAACGTGCTTAGGCTG
>DAOTTY010000172.1:0-5227 GCA_034437575.1 Anaerolineae bacterium
CGGCAACGCGGCGCACGTCGGCTTCGTCGAGAGTGTCACCTCGAGCCAACACAGAGGTAACATGTTTTGCCATCTTGCCCAATGCATCACGCACACTACGCCACTGCTCGAGCCCCTGACCAGACGGGTCAACAAACGACACATGCAAACGCGTGGTTTCCGCTGGATAACTGGGGCAGGTGTCGTTGGCGCTGTCACACACGGTAACCACCACATCAAATTGCCACGGGTCAGGCACTTCCCAAAGGGTCTTGGAGGTGTGCTGACTGATATCAATACCAACTTCGTTCATGACCGTGATGGCATCGGGTTTGACGCGGGTTTTTTCGGTACCAGCGGAATGCACCTCGAGCGCTAACCCTTGGGCTTGGGCATAGTGCTTGAACCAACCTTCCGCCATTTGGCTGCGGGCAGAATTGTGGGTACACAAGACCAATAACCGCATTATTGTCCCTCCAAAAACTTATCCAAGGAGTCATCTAAGTGGGTGTCTACAGTGTCTACAGTGTCTGGTACGAAGGTCGCGTAGGGCTCGAGCATTGTTATCACGCGTGCAAACGCCGCCAGGTTGAGGTCGTAATAGACCCAGCGCCCGCGCTTGTCTGCCAATACCAAGCCTGCTTCGATGAGTTGTTTCATATGGTGGCTCACCGTCGGTTGACTGACGCCCAAAAACGCTTCAAGGTCGCAACCACATACACCATCGGCGCGGCTGCAACAACTCTGAATGGGGTCACGCAAAAAGTCCACAATCGCCAGTCGGTTGGGGTCAGCGAGCGCCCTGAGGATGCGTACCGTGTCATTATCAAACACGCCCTCACGAGGCGCATCACAATCAAGTGCATCGCAATCAAGTGCATCACAATCAAGTGCATCGCGATTAAGGTTAGTAGCAGGCTCATACATAGACCATAGTCTATCAATTGATTGCTGTCTATATGTAGCTAGCCAAATAACTAGGAATGTAGTTGACAAAGCTCGAGCCATCCTTTACACTGCATGTTGTGAATGAAGACCACGCCGCTAACGCCCTGGCTGCCCTCGGCAATCCCGTGCGCTTACAGATGTACCGCACGCTGGTGCGCGCAGGCCGTAGCGGTCTCAACATCAGCGACCTGCAAACGCACTTAGAAGATGTGCCGCGTTCAACCCTCAACCATCATCTGGGCAAACTAACCCAAGCGGGTTTGGTCGAACAGCACAAAGACGGCTCGAGCGTGTTCAACTACGCCAGTTTTAGCACCATGGACACGTTAGTTACCTACCTCACCGACGAATGCTGCCGCGATGAAGCCGAGGTTGCTTGCCGTCAAGGGGAAGTGTTGGCTCGAGAATAAGTGCGTGCGTCGTAAGCGATGTAACAGGTCTTCTCGAGCTGGGTGGGTACGGACGTAGCCAAAAGCAACTTTCACTAAACACAACCTAAGGAGGCAACACAAAAACAGTTCCGCGTCATTTTTTTTGAGAAAAAGTAACCAGAAATCTAGTCACTTAGTTACATTCGACCAACAGGAGGTCACCCCATGACAACATCAACCCTTCGTTTGCCGCGCTGGCGCGTTTCACCCGTTTGGCTCGGGCTTATTGCCGCCCTTGTGTTGCTCATACTCATCTTGCCGACCCAAGGCTGGGCGAGTCTTACCTTTACGGTTAATAGTTTTTGGGACATTATCCCCTTTTTGTTACTTTCAGTGGTGCTGGCAGGTTGGGTTAAAGCCAGCAGCTTAGACAAACAACTCGGGCGGGTGTTCGCAGGGCGCACAGTGCTCGTTGTCGTCAGTGCGGCGGCGTTTGGGGCGCTGTCACCGTTTTGCTCGTGTGGGGTCATTCCCATTATCGCGGCGCTGCTCGCTGCGGGCGTGCCGCTCGCTGGCATCATGGCGTTTTGGTTAGCGTCGCCACTTATGAGCCCAGAGATATTTTTGCTCACTGCGGCTGAGTTGGGTATGGGCTTTGCAGTGGCTCGGGTGGCAACTGCTTTTGGTATCGGCTTGCTGTCTGGGGCAGTCGTAGCGTGGTTACAAGCCAGCGGGCATTTGCTGAAGCCACAAAAAGACGTTAAACCCAGTTGTGGTTGCTCAAATCCCCTCAAAAACGCGGCTGTCACCTGGTGGTTTTGGGGCGACCCCGAACGGCGGCGGGTGTTTTGGGCGAATGTGCGCGACACTGGTTTGCTGCTCAGCAAGTGGTTATTAGTGGCGTTTTTCTTAGAGAGTTTGCTGTTGCGCTATGTGCCTGCTGAACTGGTGGTGTCGTGGTTGGGTGATGGCATCTGGGCGTTACCGCTGGCAACGTTGGTGCCGATTTTTGCCTGGGTCGCGTGGGTTGGGGCGGAGAGCGCGGTACGCGCTTATGTGGTGGTGGTGTTGGGTGGGCTGGGCAGTGTGCCGGGGGCGCTGTTCGGCGGTTTGATCGTCGGTGTGGTGGAATCGCTGGGGTCAGGCTGCTTCCCGGACCCGTCACGCGGGGCAGCGTACAAAGAGGCGTTCGCGCTGGCGATTTTCGCGCTCGTGCTGCTGCTGCGGCCTAATGGCCTGTTTGGGCGAAAGGAGTAAACGATGCGTAAACCATTCCAGGCGTTTGAACAGTGGATCGACACAAACATCGGGCGGCAGCGGCTTGGCTACGCGCTACTGGGCCTGATTGTCGTGCTGCTGCTGGCCTATCCGCTGGTGCCGGGGTCATCTAACTACACCAAGACGGTGTTCATCAGTGGGTTTTTCTTCGCGGTGCTGGCCAGTAGCTGGGCGCTGCTAGCAGGTATCGCCGGGCAGTTTTCTTTCGGGCACATGGCGTTTATGGGCATTGGCGCGTATACATCGGGCTTGCTCGGCCAATATGGGTTCGCCACCATTGCCCCGGATAACATTCCAATCTGGTTGGCTATCATCATCGGCACGATGATGTCTGGGCTGGTGGGGTTGGTGGTTGGTGCGCTGTGTTTGCGCCTGCGCGAAGCCTACCTTGCGCTGTTCACGATTGCGTTTAGCGAGTTGTTCCGCATTGTCATGCTGACTGAGTTCCGGGTGACGGGTGGCAACAACGGCCTGCGGATGCGCGAACTATTCGACCTGGGCAGCATCACGGCCACGCGCAACGCCAACTACTACGTCATGCTGGCCGTGCTGGTCATTTCCCTGGTGATTATGTACGCATTGGCCAACAGCCGCGTGGGGTTGTTCTTGCGGGCTATGCGCGAAGACGACCAGGCAGCAAGTGCGCTAGGCGTGAACGTCGTCGCCTATAAGGTGTTTGTGTTCGTGCTCACCAGCATGATTGTCGGGTTGGCAGGCGGCATTTTCTATCACAACGTGGGCGCAGAGCGCATCACGCCGGAGTCGCTGGAAATTTTGCAAATGGCGCTGGTAATTGCTTACGCCGTTATCGGCGGTATGGAAAGCCTGTTCGCAGCGGCGGCGGGCGCGTTTATCTCGCGGTGGCTGCTAGAAGCCCTGCGCGAGATTCCGTATCCGTTTGGGTGGGAAATCGGTGGGGCCACATCCTTTGAGCCGGGCGCGTGGCGGTTTGCGCTGTTCGGCGTGGTCTTGGTGCTGACGCTGCGGTTTGCCCGCAACGGTTTGCTATACCCGATTATCCAGTGGTTTAGCAATGAAGGCGACGCACAGGCGGAAACCGTCGCCAAGCGCAATGCGGCCAGCCGCACCGCCGAAACAGAAATCGAAGGGGCATCAACGTAGTTATGGCGAAGCAAACTGATACCATAAAACTGCAAGTCAAAAACATCTGTAAGGACTTCGGCGGGGTGCGGGCGGTCAACAACGTCACGTTTGACATCGAAGGGTCGCACCTCATTGGCATGATCGGCCCAAACGGCGCGGGCAAAACCACCCTCACGAACATGATGACCGGCATGATGCGTCCGAGCAGCGGCACCATTCACCTGAACGGTAAGCGCATCGACGGGCTTAGGCCGAGCGTCGTCGCAAAAAACGGCCTGGGCCGCACCTTCCAGGTGACGCGGGCGCTGCGCCGCATGACTGTCATGGAAAACATGATGGTTCCAGCACTGGCCATGCATCCCACCACCCCACGCCGCAAACTGGAAGACCGCGCTAACGAAATGCTGTCCTTCCTCACCATTGACCACCTGACGAACGAGAAAGGTCGGGCGCTGAGCGGTGGCCAGCAAAAGCTGCTCGAACTGGCCCGCCTGACCATGCTAGACCCTAAAGTGATCGTACTGGATGAGCCGTTTGCGGGCGTGCATCCCAAACTGCAAGAGACGATCTACGGTTTCATTCACAAGATGCGTGGCGAGGGCAAGACAATTATCCTCATCAGTCACGACATGGGCGCGGTGTTTGAACTCAGTGAACGGCTGCTGGTGCTGAACTTCGGCAACCTGCTCGCAGACGGTGCCCCTGAAGTCGTGAAGGCAATGCCGGAAGTCATCGAAGCATATTTGGGCGAAGACGAAGCGGAGGCCGCACAATGACCGCCATGCTGACCATCGAAGACCTGTACGTGGGCTACTATGCCGACCTGCATATTTTACAGGGGCTAAACCTCACGGCAGAGCAGGGCAAGCTGACGACCATTCTCGGCTCGAATGGTGTGGGCAAAAGCACGCTGCTCAAGGCGATTAGCGGCTTCCTCAAGCCGCAGCGCGGCAGCATCAAGCTAAAAGACCGCAACGTAACCGGCACCCCCACCCACGAACTCATCAACATGGGCATCAGCTACATTCCGCAGCAGCCCGGTGTGTTTAAGTACATGACCATCGAAGAAAACCTGCTCATGGGCGCGTGGACGTTCCGGCGTGATCGCCAGCGCATCCATCAACAGCTAAACGCCAACTACGAGCGCTTCCCCATTTTGCGTGACCGGCGCACCTCGCTGGCCGGGGAACTATCTGGTGGGCAGCAGCGCATGGTAGAAATCGCCCGCACGCTGATGACTGAGCCGGATGTGATCCTGGTGGATGAGCCGACGGCAGGCTTGGCCAAGCTCATTAGCGAGGAAGTGTACCGGATGCTGGCCCGCCTGCGTGATGACTTCGGCCTGACAATTGTGCTGGTAGACCAGGAAATCCGCGAGGCGCTGAAGATTGCGGATTATGTGTATGTGCTGGAACTGGGCCGCAACAAGTTTGACGGCCCCGCCGAAGCATTCACCGACTTAGAGAAGGCATTTTGGGCGTGATTGGGGTCACGCCCTACCCCTTAACATAGCACCCGTGAGGCATTGAACTGTTGAGCCGCTGTAG
>DAOTTY010000173.1:0-4776 GCA_034437575.1 Anaerolineae bacterium
ATGCGTGCCATGCGTCCGTCTCCGGCTTTAGAAATTCGTCCGTTTCGCCGTCAAGACCTGCGAGCGGCCCGCGACATGACGTTTTACAACGTGCATGTGCATACCCACTTAGACTGGCAGACGGTGGATGAGTTTTTGCGCGATGAGCCGCCGCATTTGTGGGTGGCGTACCGGGGAGCGCGGTTGGTGGGGCTGCTGGGCCTGAGTGACCCGCTGGGGGGCATCAGTTGGCTGCGGGTGGCGGCAGCTTACGACCGGGACACCCCGCATGATGTGCTGGACGAGTTGTGGTCACAGGCGTGTGCAGCGCTCAAGGTGCAGGGGGTGCAGGCGGTGGCGGCGCTGCTGCTGCGCGATTGGCTGGATAGTTTGGTGCGGCGGTGGGGCTTCCATTATATAGAGCATATCATCACGCTGCGGCGCTATGGTTATGACCTGCCCGAATTGCACAATCCATCCCTGGCGATTGCGCAGACGGAGCGCTGGCACGAAGACGCGGTGGCGCGGGTCGATCATGCGGCGTTTGCCCCGCCCTGGCAGATGACCGCGCCGGAGGTGCGCCAGGGGATGCGGGCCGGGGCGTATAACACCCTCGCGGTGATTGACAGTCAAATCGTCGGCTACCAGATTACGACGACGCACGGCCTGAATGGGCACCTGGCGCGGCTGGCGGTGCTGCCGCAGGCGCAGGGGCGGGGCGTGGGGGGTGCGCTGCTGCGCGACATGATTGCGTGGTTCCAGCGGCGGCGGGTGCTGGCGATTACGGTGAATACGCAGGAAAGCAATGTTAAGTCGCAGCGGTTGTATGAGCGGTATGGCTTCCAGCGCAACGGGTATGATTTGCCTGTGTGGATGCTTGAGTTGTAGTCCCGGCGTCCCCCACTTTTAAACAGACTCACGGAGCAGTGCCCACATGACTATTATCTACAATAAGCACCACGCAGACCTGTCGTTTTTGCAAGGGAAGCCGATTGCAGTGATTGGTTATGGCAACCTGGGGCGTCCGTTTGCGCTTAATTTGCGCGATAGCGGCGTGGAGGTGGTGGTGGGCACACGCAGCGACGAAACCCGCCAGCAGGCCGCCGCCGACGGGATGCTGGTGACCAACATCCCGGAGGCGGTGCGGGTGACCAACATTGCCATGCTGACGATTCCTGACGAGGTGATGCCGCCTGTGTATTTAGAGCAGGTGGCCCCCTATTTGCGTGAGGGTGAGTCTTTGGTGTTTGCGAGTGCGTATAATGTCGCGTTTGGTTACATCGAAGCGCCGCCGTTTGTGGATGTGGGCCTGATTGCACCGCGCACGCTGGGCGATGCGGTGCGGGCACGTTACCTGGACGGGCGCGGCTTCTACAGTTTTGTGTCTGTTGGGCAGGATGCAACCGGCAACGCCTGGGATGTGGTGCTGTCTTTAGCGGGGGCGGTTGGCTCGTTGGAGGCGGGGGCTATTGAAATCAACTTTGAGCGTGAGGCCGAGCTGGACCTGTTCATTGAGCAGGCGATTTTGCCCGCCTTTCAGCATGTGATGATTAGCGCGGCCCAACTGCTTATTGACCGGGGCTATCCGCCGGAGGCGGTGCTGGCCGACCTGTACCTGTCGGGCGAGTTTGTGGACTATTTGGAGCGGGCCGGGCAGTACGGCCTTATCGAGGCGATGCGCTTTACCGCGCCGCACACGCAGTACGGGATGCTGAGCCGGATTGACCGCTTTAAGGACCTGAAGCTGGAACGCATGATGGAAGTCACGCTGGATCAGATTAAGAACGGCAGCTTCGCGCAGGAGTGGGCCAAAGAGTATGCCGACGGCTATCCACGCCTGGCCAGGCTGTACAACGAGCATCAAAAGAGCGAGTTATGGGCGTGGGAGCAGCAGACTATCGAAATGCTGGATACGTCGCCGCTTGCTGGCGATGACGACGAACCTGAATTATGATATAAAACCAATGTGCTGCATATGGGCTTGAAAGGTTTGCGGGATGCCGGATAACACACAGGAAATTATCGCTTCGCTGATTGTGGACTTCACTAACGCCAACTCGGACATTCGAGAGCGGGCTGTGGTACAGGTGTTAGATTATGGTGATGTCGCGGTGGAGCCGCTGCTGGCTGTGCTGGAAGACGATGATGCCAACGTCCGGCACATGGCGGTGTGGGCACTGGGCGAAATTGGTGATAAGCGGGCGGTACAGCCCATCATTGAGCGGCTGAGTGACCCTGAAGAGCGTGTGCAGGATTGGGCCGCCCGTGCATTGGGCGAGATGAAAGCCGTTGAGGCACTGGCCCCGCTAATTGTGCTGCTGAAAGATGGTAATCCCTCTACGCGGCGTAATGCTGCTGCGGCGCTTGGCTGGATTGGGGATAGGCAGGCGGTGGAACCGCTGATTGAACAGCTTGGCGATACGGACTCTGTGGTGCGGAGCAATGCAGCGAATTCGCTGGGCAACATTGGTGACGCCCGTGCGGTGCAGCCGATTATCAGGCTGTTGCAGGATGATGACGCCTGGACGCGCGGTCAGGCGGCGCGTGCTTTGGGCGATATTGGCAGTGAGGAAGCGATCCCGGTGCTGCTGGCCGCCCTCAGTGACAGCGGCGAGTGGGTGCGCTACAACGCGGTGCGGGCGCTCAGTTCCATTGGCAGCCGGGAAGCCTTTGACCCGCTGGTGGAGGCGCTTCATCATGATGACAGCCCTAACGTGCGCCGGGGGGCGGCGGAAGCCCTGGGCGAGATGGGAGACAGGCGGGCGGTTAGCGCACTTGAAAAATCGCTGGGCAATGAAGACACGCAAAACCTCAAGCGGGTGATTACACAGGCTATGCAAATCCTGAAGCGGGACGACGACGTGACCTAGTTAGACCTGCTGGCAAGCTATTCCTCTCAGCGCTTACGGGTGTTCCTGTGCTGACGTTTTTCATGCCCTAATGTGAATGCGCGTAAATTTCACAATTGTCTATCCATTCTAACTTCTCTTTCTGATGAAGTGCGGTACCCTGTAAGCGTGATGTAGACTTCAATACTGTATTGTGAGTAAGTTGTCATGATGCGATTATCGCGCCAACAGCACCTTTCTTAGGATGTGTGCAGGCGCTTTTAGGGTTAAGATGATAGTAGCTTCAACAGCCCCGACCCACCCAATAACCCGTTTGCTCGATAGACTTGCTGCGTTCACACGCGGGGCTTCACGTTTCGGAATGCGGGTGTGAGGCTTGTTAATCAATCGTTAAGGTCGTTGATTCCACACTATTTTTCCTGTAGACTATAGCGTGAACGTAATCAATCTAAAGTGTTATCATTCAAAGTTTAATGATTCTAGGTGCAGAAAATCCAAGTAGCCAGTAGAGGGAATTACGGGAGACTTCATGAACGTATCACGTAGCAAAGTCGGGAAGATCAGTGGCTTGCCACTGCTGGTCATTGGGGTGATTGCCGCGCTGGCTGCAACGGCTGCCGCACAAGAAATTACCAGTTGGACGTTTACGACATCGGATGCAAGCGAGAGCATTGTCGTTGATAGTGAGACGCTCAAGATCGTTGACAATGAAGGCGAAGCGCAGGATAGGTTCGGCTCTGCTGTAGATATAGACGGTGATTACCTGGTCATCGGTGCGTCGTCTGGTGATGACGGCAACGATACGTCGGGGGATAAGGTCACCGACGGCGGTGCCGCCTATGTCTTCGTCCGAGAGGGGGCTGTGTGGCGCTCTGAAGCGAAGCTGGTGGCTGATGATGGTGTAACGGGAGATCAGTTTGGTCAGGCTGTGGCTATTAGCGGCACGACGGTTATTGTTGGCGCACCGGCTCGTGATGGCGAGCGAGGTGCTGCTTATGTGTTTGAACGCAGCGGCAATGGTACGTGGCAGCAGGTGAAGCAACTGCTGGCCAATGACGCCGCAGCAGACGATGCGTTCGGCAGTGCGGTTGATGTAGATGGTAACACGGCAGTTGTGAGTGCGCCGAGCAATGGTTCTGGTCGCGTTTATGCCTTTAATGGGGCGAGCAACTGGGCTTTTGAGGACAGTTTTGGCGCGGGGTCGGGTACCTTCGGCTTTTCATTAGCTTTAGAAGGCAGCCGGGTGGTTGTAGGTGCTGTTAATGACGATGGCGGTAATGGGTCAGCCTATGTGTTTGTAAACAACTCTGGCACTTGGAACGAGGCAGACAAGCTGGTGCCGGCCAGTCGGGGTAACAACAACTTCGGTGGCGATGTTGCGCTTTCTGGCAATACAGCGCTGGTGGCCGCTGAGGGCGCGAACTTGGTTTACGCATTTACCGACTCTGGCGGTAACAACTGGAGCGATCAGGAAGTTGACAGCTTCTCACCGGCTGGCGTGCAGAATGGCGACCTTTTCGGGGATCGGATTGCGCTGGATGGTGATATAGCTGTTGCGAGTGCAACAGGTGACAACGGCGGCGCTGGCGTGCTTTACGTGTTTGTGCGTAACAGCGGCGGCGCTTTCGTTGAGCAGCAGAACTTTACGCCAAACGACGTTGCTGCTGGTGATGATTTTGGTGAGGCAGTTGCAATTGCAGGTGCGACTGTGCTGGTGGGTGCCTCCGCTGATGATGTCAACTCAGATACAAACGCTGGCTCAGCCTATATCTTCAATGTCACCGAATCAATTCTTCCGTCGAATACCAACCTGCTGCTAAACGGCGGCTTCGACGATACGAATGGCAATGGGGCCGTTGCAGATTGGCGCAAGTCCGGGGATGTGGGCAAGGTCGTGCCTGAGAACGGTGGCGCACGGGTCAAGCACAAGTCGCAGGGGCAGGTTGGG
>DAOTTY010000174.1:0-7737 GCA_034437575.1 Anaerolineae bacterium
GTTTGATTCCTATCTTTGCGTTCAGGATTGGGTATCAGCGAGTATCGTGTAAACGGGTTCCAGGGCGGTATAGGCCGCCTCGAACAGCCGGTAGGCGCGGTCATAGGCGGCACAAACCCCTCCCTCCCGCCGCGTAGCGGCGATAGTGGGGGAGGGGTGGCGCTTTAGCGCCGGGGTGGGGGGCAAGCTGAGCAGTTACGAAAACACAATATCCTGCTGCGGCTAGCCCTTCACCGCGCCAACCAGCAACCCACGAGCGATGTACCGTTCAAGCACAATGGCCATTACAATGATCGGCCCGATCATCATCATGACGAGCGCGGAGATGTTCCACCACTGCGGGCCGCGAGTCGCATTTTGTGACACAACCAGCATCGGCATGGTTTGGGTATCTGCCCCGCTAAGGAACAATGCAAGGATATACTCGTTCCAGGCGAAAATCAGGATGATGAGGAACGTCGCAATTAGCCCCGGCACCGCCAGTGGCAGCACAATCAACACGAGTACCTGATAGCGTGAGGCCCCATCAATGGAGGCGCTTTCTTCAATTTCCAGCGGAATCCCGGCGAAGTAATCACGCAGGAACCAGATGGCAATCGGTAGGTTGGCCCCGGTGTACGTGATGATGAGGGCCGCATGGGTGTTCAACAGCCCAAATTGCTGGAAGATGATGTAAATTGGCAGCACAACAGCCACCGGCGGCAGAATACGGTTGGAGATTAACCAGAAGGCGATGTCGCTGTTAGACAGTGATCGCTTGAAGCGCCTGCCAATCGTTTGAGCAAGCATGATGTAAACGGCGAGCGCCAGGGTAAAGGCGATCCACCAGGGCACGCCGAAGCCAATCGTGGCGATAGCCCCGCCAATCGCACAAAACAGAAACGTCACGATCAGCCCGATCTTGGGCCGGTATTCAAAGCGCATCAGGGCGTAAGAGGCCAGTGCCCCAATGATAATGACCAGGATGGAACTTACGACGGCAACAATAATGGTGTTGAAGTAGGGCCGCGTCACAAAGTTCCCGGCGGTTTCGTCAAACAGCAGCTCCTGCCATGCGTGCAGCGACGGCTGAAAATCCACCCAGGGGATGTATTTCGGCCCCTCACTAACGTCAATGGGCAGCTTGAAGGCCGTCACCGCCAACCAGTACAGCGGGAACAGGACGATAAACGACCACATGCCCAGCAAAATGTAGGAAAACAGCAGGTTAAACGGCGACGGATCAAACGGATTTTTCTCAGTGAAAAAGTTTTTAACGAACTGGCTCATTGGAACAACTCCAGCAGACGCCGCCGACCAATATTGACCAGCACCAGCGCAAACAGCGTTACGACGAAAAGTAACAGGTAAGCAATCGCAGAGGCAAAACCGATGGACGAGGCCGATGCCTTCCACTGGTTGAAGGCGTACAGCGTAACCGATTCAGTCGCAGTCCCCGGCCCGCCCCGCGTCATAATACGCGGCAGGTCGATAATCTTGAAAGCCTCAATCATCCGAATCAGAACCAGGGTGACGCTGACCGGGATGATTTCCGGCAGGATGATAAAGCGAAACACCTGCCAGCGATTGGCCCCATCGACTTTGGCGGCCTCAATCGGGTCCGTCGAAATTCCTTCCATAGCAGCCAGCAAAATGATGAACATGAAGGGCGTCCACTGCCATGTATCAGTAATAATGATGGCCAGCCTTGCACCCGTGGCCGTCGCAACCCAGCTAAAGTCCGTTAACCCGGCGGCGGCCCACAACGGCGCAAACGGCCCCTGGGTGGTATCGCTCATCATGCGGAACAGGAAGCCAACACCCACCGGCGTAATCAGCATGGGCAGCAGGAAGATAATGCGGAAGAAGCGCCGCCCCGGTATGCGCTGCGTGAGCAGCATCGCCAGCCCCAGCCCCAAAACGTATTGCAGCAGCACCCCAACGAAAACGAAGACAAGCGTTACAACGAGCGTACCAGGGAGGTTATCGCCCGTGAGCGTAATGGCGGAAAGCCACGCCAGCGCCATGATAACGGTGACGATAAACAACCGCAGAACCATGCTCAGCATTTGCAGCCACGCAGCCGTGATGACAACTGCCAACCCCGGCAGCGCCGTTAGTAGCCAGTATTTTTCCTCAAGCCACGTCCCGGCGAAAGCACCTTCTGCTGCGACGGCAAAATTGACGATAAGCCACGTCACAACACCAACGCCCGCTGTTAGCCCCAGCTTGAGCAGCAGCGGCCCGGTGTTGAACTGGCACCGCTTCGCATGGCGATAGAGCATGTAGGCAAAGAAGCCCGCCAGCACAACCAGGCACACCCAGCCCACGACCCCCGGTAAGCTAAAAAAACTCGCGTCTTGATCCCAGCGACCCAGAAAATTGCGGCGCTGGCTGCCGAAAAATAAACGCTCGAAGTTGCTCAGGCCCACGAAGTTAATATCGTAGCCACCCGGCACCAGCCGGACTGTGGAAACGGAGAGGTAAAGTGAAACGAACAGCGGGAATACCGCCAGCAGTAGGACAAAGGCAACGGCTGGCCAGATGAAGACACCTGGGGCCGCATCTTCTAACCGCTGGCCGAAACGTTCGCGCAGCGTGCGCTGGGGTGCAGCGGGCGCTGCGGGGGCCGCGTTCGACGCCGTTCTGCGTTCAGCCTCCATAAACGATGCCTCATATTTTGGGATAAAAAAAGGCCCCCTCATCGCCAGCCGATGAGGGGAAGGAACTGGGACTATTCGTTGTCGATACCGAGTGTGGATAGGTAGGCGTTAAGCTGCGCCTCACGCCCAAGCTCGTCGGTGATCTCCTCCCATTGAAGTTCGATCTCCTCGGCGGCTTCTTCGGCAGTGAATTCACCCGCCAGGAACTGGCTCAGGATCGTGTCCAGGACGACTTGCTGATAGCGCTGGTTCTGCGGGACGCGCAAGTCCAGCATCATATTCGGGCTGTTCAGGCTCTGCTCAATAGCGCCCAGGTAGATTTGTGCCCCTCCCTCGCTGAAGCCAGCCTCCGTCCAGTTGTCCAGGTTTTCGAACTGGGAGATGCGATAGGGATTGAAACCCGTGCGCCCGATGGTCACATCTTCATTGGCCTGCTCTGGCTGGGCCATATAGCTGAAGAAGGCATAGGCTGCTTCTTTCTTCTCGTCACTGATGGACGCGCTAACGCCACCCGACCAACCACCAAAGGCAGCGAAGGGCGCATGATTGACCCCATCAATAGCCAGGGGGCAGGTAGTCTCATCACACGGGACGAGTTCGCCGGTTTCACGATCCAGAACTTCTGTGGAGCCGGGCAGGATGACCGAGCCAACCCTGTCCTTCACAACCGACTGTTCCTCGTCAATGGAGAGGGCACCGATGTCGCCCCAGTCCAGCGAAAGCGCACACTGGCCGCTCACGAACAACGAGCGCGTGTCACCAACACCAATGTTCAATTCGTTCGCCGGGCCAAAGTCATTGGTCGCACGATAGATTTCGAGAGCGCGAATGAAGGCCGCGTTGTTGATAAGCGGGGTAAAGTCTTCGGTGTTGAAGAAGCCGCCCTGCTCGGTGCCATTGGTTTGAAGGAAGCCGCTGGCGATAGAGTGGATGAACCAGTAGCCCTGCTCACCGCGAGCCTTGGCAATGCAGCTACCATAATCGCCCTCACCGTCACCGTTCATGTCCATATCGTGAGCAGCCTCGGCAATGGCAAGGTAGTCATCCCACGTCTGGGGCGGTGCCATACCCAGTTCTTCAAGCACGTCGGTGCGGTAGTAGACCATATGGAAGTCACCATCAAGGGGGATGGTGTAAATATTTCCCTGGTAAGTGGAGCTAAACTCGCGGAAGAACTGGGAAACGTCGCCCCACTGTAGCGCCTCGTCATTTTCCACACGCCCTGTGAGGTCTTCCATGAAGCCCGGCTCCACATAATCCACTATCCACTGCGGTGCGAAGACAAACGCATCGTAACTGTTGGTACCGGTAGCCTGGTCGGTGAGGATCGTCTGGTAAAGGTCGCTAAACGGCACGGTCACAACGTTAACAGTCGCGCCAGTTAGCGCCTCGAAATCTGGGGCACGCCGCTGGAGCGGCTCAGCGATCTGCGGGCCGGTAAAGGTCAGGATGTTGAGTTCGACACCTTCAAACTGGCCAGCGTCCTGTGCCGTGGCAACAGAACCAAAAACCAGTGAGGTGATAAGTAATAGAACTGAGAAAAAGCGAATTTTCATAGGGTTTCTCCGAAGTTTTTGTAAATAAAGCTATTGAGGTGCTGCTAACACATCGCTGTAATTCACCTCCCCAGATGATAGGCACCACCCATAAACGATAGGGACTCTACGATGGATTATATTTTGCCCGCTAAAATGTGTCAAATCCTCTTATCTTCTCATCGGCGGTTTAGCCCTCACCCTGAGTCCTTCTCCCACAAATGTGGGGAAAGGGGTGGCGCGTCAGCGCTGAGCAGTTACGAAATTATCTGCGGAATGTGCGCTATCGGCGCTTGCAGGACGCATTGACGGCCACGCTACACCCCCAAATACTGCCGCCACACGTCCGGCTGACGTTCTAGCTCTACGGAACTGCCCTGCCACACCACACGCCCGCGCTCAATGATGGTGTGGTGGTCTGCCAATGAGAGCAGCTTGTCCAGGTACTTGTCGATAATGAGAATCGTCTGCCCGGATGCCTTAATCGTGCGCAGCACCGCCCAGATTTGTTCGCGCAGCATGGGGGCCAGGCCCTCTGTAGCTTCATCCAGGATGAGCAGGCGCGGGTTGGTCATCAGGGCGCGGCCAATGGCCAGCATTTGCTGCTGCCCCCCAGATAGGCGATTACCCAGGTTGCGTTCCCGTTCGCGCAGTTCCGGGAACAGCTCATATACCTTGTCCAGCGTCCAGGGGTCGGCGTGGCCGCTGCGGTTGGCCGCAAACGCGATCAGGTTCTCACGCACGGTCAGGTTGGGGAAAATCTGGCGTCCCTCCGGCACGATGCCCACGCCCATCCGGGCAATCGCCTGCGGTGACAGGTTGTGAATGGGTGTGCCATCAAACGTGATGGTGCCCGTCACGCGCTCTTGCAGGCCCAGGATAGAGCGGATGGTGGTGGTTTTACCCATCCCGTTGCGGCCCAGCAGGGTCGCCACCTCGCCTTCATGCACGGTCAGGTTAACGCCAAACAACACCTGGCTCGCGCTGTAGCCTGTTTCCAAGTTTGTGACGTTAAGCAGGGGTGCTGTCATGCAAATCTTCGCCCAGGTAAGCCCGCTGCACCTCCGGGTTAGCCCGGATGGCTTCCGGCGTGTCCGTAGCGATAATCTTGCCATAAACCAGCACACTCACCCGGTGCGCCAACTGGAACACTGCGTCCATGTCGTGTTCTACCAGCAAAATCGTCACATCGTCGTTGACGCGGCGGATCAGGTCAATCATGTGCCCGGCTTCGTCCATGCCGATGCCCGCCATTGGCTCGTCCAGCAGCAGCAGCTTGGCATTCGATGCCAGCGCCAACCCCACCTCAAGCTGGCGCTGCTCCCCGTGCGATAGATTGCCCGCGAGTATGTCCATGCGCTTGCCCAGCCCGATTTGCTCTGCAATTACCGCCGCTTCCTCGAACAGCGCCTTTTCTGTGCGGACGGGCCGCCAGAAGCGAAAACTGCTGCCGGAGCGGGCCTGCACGCTCAGCGCGAGGTTATCCAGCACGGTGTAGCCGGGGAAGATGTTGGTGATCTGGTAGGTGCGGGCCAAACCCAACCGCACGCGCCGCGCCACAGACAGCCGCGTGATGTCGCGGCCTTCAAAGGTGATGCGCCCGCCGTCCGGGGCCAGCACCCCGGCCACCTGCGCGATAAGCGTGGTTTTGCCCGCCCCGTTGGGGCCAATCAGCGCGTGAATTTCGCCCGGTTGCACCTCAAAGTCGCAGTGATCGGTGACGGTGAGGCCGCCAAAGTGCTTGTACAGCTTCCGCAGTTCCAGCAGCGCCGTCATGACGCCACCTGATCGGGTGTGGAGGCGGGTGCTTTCGGCGCGGGTTGCAGCCGCGTGACCGCGCTGTGTACCAGCCCGCTAATGCCGCCGGGGGCCATCAACACGATGAGCAGCAGCGCAACCCCTAACCCGAACTGCCAGTAAATCGTGTAGCTTTCCAGCACGGTTTCAATCAGGATGAAGGCAAATGCGCCAATGGTGCCGCCCCAAAAGCGCCCGACGCCCCCAAGAATGACCATCATCATCATTTGCCCGCTTAGCGGCCACGCCAGCGAGTTCGGGCTGATGAACGTATTCAGGTTGGCATTAAGCACACCCGCTAACCCGGCCAGCGCCGCGCCAATCACAAAGCCGACCAGCTTATAACGGTAAACCGGGTAGCCAATCGCGGCCATGCGGCTTTCATTCGCTTTGATGCTTTGCAGCACATGCCCAAAGCGCGAGTGAATGACGCGGTAAATCAGGTAAAGGCTGCTGAGCATCAGCACCAGCACCACATAATAGAAGACAGTGCCGTCGGTCAGGTCAATGCCCACGCCGATCACGGAGCGATCAAACGAAATCCCGTCCTGGCCGCCATAGGCCCGCAGCGAGTTAAACAGAAAGAATAACATCTGTGCGAAGGCCAGCGTAATCATGATAAAGTACACACTGCGCGTCCGCAAGCTGATGGCACCGATGACGAGTCCGAGCAGCGCCGTGACGACAAGCGCCAGCGGCCAGCCCACCCACACGGAAAAAACGCCGTTCTGCGCCAGGATGCCAATCACATAGCCGCCCACGCCGAAAAACGCCGCGTGCCCAAAACTGACCATGCCGCCATAGCCCAATATCAGGTTTAAGCTGCTGGCTGCCAGCGCGAAGATCAGCAGGCGCGTGAGCAGCGTTACATAGAAGGGTTCGTCAATGGCAAGTGCAAACGGCGGGAAGGCGAACAGCCCCACCACCAGCACCGCCAAGCCAATTTGATTGAATCGCATACGTTAATTCCTGGCCGGGAACAGGCCCTCCGGCTTCCAGAACAGAATGAGCGCCATCATAAGGTAAATCAGCACAGATGCCAGTGTGCCGCCCACGCTGGTGCCAAAGTCGCCCAAATCCGCCTGCCGGATGGCCACCGGAATCAGCACGCGCCCGGCGGTATCCACAATGCCCACCAGCAGCGACGCCACCAGTGCCCCACGTATGGAGCCAATGCCACCAATGACGATCACCAGGAACGTCAGGATGAGGATGTTTTCGCCCATGCCAATTTGCACACTCAGCAGCGGCCCGGTCAGGCCGCCCGCCAGCGCGCTCAAGGCCGCCCCCAGCGCAAATATCGCCGTGAACAGCACCCGAATGGGCACGCCCATCGCCATTGCCATCTCTCGATTAGAAGCCCCCGCCCGCACCCACATGCCCACACGGGTCCGGTTGACGATGACGAACAGCAGTACCGCAATCGCAAGGCCCACGCCAATCAGCATCAGCCGGTACGCCGGGTAGCGAATATCGAGCAGGGGCAGCGTAACCGGGCCGCGAAACGCTTCTGGTGTATTCAGTTGCACGGGCTGCGCCCCCCAGATGAAGCGCACGACTTCGTTGCTAATCAGGATAATGGCGAAGGTGGCCAACACCTGCGCTAAGTGGTCGCGGCGGTACAGGCGGCGCATAATCGCCACTTCAATCACGACGGCCAGCAGCGCGGTACTCATGGCCCCGGCCAGCACACCCGTCCAGAATGAGCCGCTGGCGGTGGTTACAGACGCCGTGAAGTACGCGCCGAACATATACAGCGACCC
>DAOTTY010000175.1:0-1781 GCA_034437575.1 Anaerolineae bacterium
TGTCGTGCTTAATCAGGCCATAGCGGGCCGCAGCCAGCGCAATCGCGCCTTCGGTGGGGTCGCCCTGCACGATGTAGTCCTGGTTGTTGCGGTCAACGCGCTCCACGATGCTGTCGTTGGCCATTGCTCCGGCCACCAGCATAATGCCTTCGAGCTGGTCACTCAGGGATAAATGCTCACCCTTTGGCAGCGTCTTTTGCATCACAGGCGATAGATCATAGGACTCGCCCACCACGTCCACCACTTTGACGGTCATGCGGTTTTCGGTCAGCGTGCCTGTTTTATCGGAGCAGATAACCGTCACAGAGCCGAGGGTTTCGGTGGCAGGCAGCTTGCGGATTAGCGCGTTGCGGCGCAGCATCCGTTGCGTACCCAGCGCCAGCGATACCGTGACCACCGCAGGCAAGCCCTCCGGCACGACGGCTACGGCAATCGCTACCGCGTTCAACAAAATCTCGTTGAACAGGCCGCTGTCACCAAACAGGATGTCACCCACAATCAGCGCTTCGACGCTGCCAATAATCAGTGCGAGGATGGCCACACTCACCGACGCATAAAACATCACCCGGCCTACTTCGCCCATGCGTTTTTGCAGGGGCGTCAGTTGGCTGTCCACTGCCTGAATCAGCGTGGCAATGCGCCCCAATTCGGTGTTCATGCCTGTAGCCGTGATCGCCACTTTACCCCGGCCATAAGTGGCGCTGGTGCCCCGGTAAACCATATTCACCCGGTCGCCAATGCCCAGGTCCTCGTCCTCAAGCGCGGCGGATTGCTTATCGACCGCTTCAGATTCGCCCGTGAGCGAGGCTTCCTGTGTTTTCAGGTTGGCAGATTCCACCAGACGCCCGTCGGCGGGAATAATATTCCCTGTTTCCACCAGAATAATGTCACCCGGCACCAGATTTTTCGATTCGATCTCACGGACTTTACCGTTGCGCCGAACGCGCACCAGCGGCGCTGCCATGCTCTTGAGGGCCTGCATGGCCTGCTCTGCGCGATATTCTTGAACGACACCCAACACAGCATTAATCACCACAATGGCCATGATGGCAACGAGTTCTTTGACCTGACCCAGCACAGCAGAAACCAGCGCCGCACCCAGCAGCACCAACACCAGCGGGTCTGTAAGTTGTTCCCACAAGATGAGCAGGGGGTTTTTAGCGCCTTTATCAACGATTTCGTTGGGGCCGTACTGTTCCAGGCGTTGCGCGGCTTCGTCGTCACTCAACCCCTGGGCGGGGTCTACGTTGAGTTTTTCGGTGACGGCATCACCAGTGAGGGTGTACCAGAGTGTGTTTGGGTCGGTCTGATTGGGGGGTGCCGTTGGATTTGCGGCCATCACTTACCTCTGTGGTTATCTCTCAGGTTAAAATGACAATGGTACTGAGTTTTGGCGTAGAGCGCATCAGATTGAGCCACACAATGTACCACAAGCACCTGTAAGCGACTTCCCCCCAAATATGCAGGGGTGCAACGAGCTTAAACAAACACCCGCATCGTCAGCATCGCCGTCTCAAATGTTTCGGGACCGACTATGACTACGGCTATGACTGACATGGCAAAACCGGCCAAAGACACAATGAACGGCCACGCGGCCCGGTCCCAGTGCATGATAATAAATATAAATTCCGCTAGAGGCACGAACAGCACGGCCAACCCCCACAATATTGACTGCTGAAAGGCCGCGATCAACAACCACAGGCCACCAATCAAACTAATGATGCCGCCGCCATATGCCAGCGCGATGAGTAAGTCTTCCACTGTGATGCTCCTTTGATAGA
>DAOTTY010000176.1:0-5925 GCA_034437575.1 Anaerolineae bacterium
GTTGCCGCTAGCATCTGTTGTGTCTACGATGGACCGATCAAGAATCCAGTTCGTACCCAAAAAGTACAGCAGCATGGCACCGACACCGAAAACAACCGCCAGCAACCCACGCAGCAGTTGTGGTGCGATGTCGCCTATCAAACTATCCATATCTCATTGCCTTTCTAAAAGTTATTTAAACTTGCCACCCTCAGTATAGCAGAATTGCACAAAACGTTTAATTTGCATTGGCTGGCGGGTGCATTTCAGATTATTGGCATGGTCGTGAAACAGGCGGGAGTACATACGGCTTCGCCTAGTGCTCCCCTGTAAAACACACACGTAGGGGCGGCCCTAGACCGTGTCCGCTCACGATTATGGGCGAATTCGCCTCTCCCCACCGCCGGACTTGGAGCTAATCTTCCAGGGCCAATGGCCCGTTCGGGAGCGGGGTTTGGGGTGAGGGCTGAGCAGTTACGGGGGCGTTGACAGATGCCTCATGAATTGGTGATGTCATTGGGTGTTGGACTGAACCATGCCGGGCTTGGCCATCTATGAGTGTGGGCTAAGGCAAGTGGGTGTCATCATCTGTATAACATCTGTACATGCTGAACATTGTCCCGAAAACAGGCCCCTTCCCTTGAGGTAAGCCGCATCAGGGCCATACACTGGCATAAATTCACGGCGGGCGCGGTGACGCGCTCGCCACATCAACAGGAGTTTACTGTTATGATACGTTCAATCACACTCATGGTGCTGGTGCTGCTAGCACAGGTACCAATAGCTCAAGCGCAAGACGCCCCGCTGGACATTGGCTGGTGGCAACAGTGCAGCACGCCGGGCAATTTGCCAGAAGAAGTCACGATTGGGCTGGTGGCAAGCATCACCGGGCCAATCTCGTTTTATGGGGCACCACAGCAGGACGGGGTAGAAATGGCCCTGGAAGAAATCAACGCGGCAGGCTACCTGGGGGACAGCACCCTCAATGTCATTGTGGAGGACACCGCCAGTGACCCCACCTACACCGAAGCCATCAGTGCCGTGACCAAGCTGGCCGTTGAGGACGAGGTGACGGCCATCTTAGGGCCGACGCTGTCGTCAGAGGCGTTTGCGGCTGCCCCCGTCGCCCAGGAAAACGGGGTGCCCATTTTGGGGCTGAGCAACGCGGCTGAGGACCTGCCACAGACGGTGGGTGAGTATTACTTCCGCGCTCTAATGCCAGAGAGCACCATGATTCCGTACACGGTAGATGCCGCGCAGGCGCTTACAGGAATGCGTACCGTTGCTGTGCTATACGGTGACGACGACGACTTCACGCTGAGCGGCTACGATGCGTTCATTGACGCGCTAATTGCCAGCGACATTGACATTGTGAGCGAAGAAACGTTCGAGCGCGGTAACATCGACTTCAACGCTCAGTTAACCAACATCGTAGCTAGCGACCCTGACGCAATTGTACTGGCAGCGCTGGCTGCCGAGGCCGTGCCAATCATCAATCAGGCGCGGGCAATGGGTTTTGATGGCCCCATCATCGGTGGCAATGGCCTCAACGCACCGGGCATCATCGAAGGGGCAGGCGACGACGCAGAAGGCGTGATTGCGGGCACATCCTACCACCCCTCATCTGATGACCCGCTGACCGCCCGTTTTACGGCTGAATTTGTGGCGCAGTATGGCTATGCCCCCGATCAGTTTGCCGCCCACGCTTACACAGGTGCCTGGGTGATGGCCACCGCCATTCGCTGTGCAGATAGTGCCGAGCGTGACGCGGTGCGCGAAGCGCTAACGGACATCAACGGGTTTGCCAGCCCGCTTGGGCCTTTCGGCTTTGATGATAACCGTGACCCGATTTATAACCGCATCCTCCAGGAAATTCAGGGGGGGCAGTTCGTCGTGGTTGACCGCGAAAGCAAGTAACCTGCCGCACAGGTGCCGGGTCGGGACGATCAACCCGACCCATGCAACCTGCAATCTGGTACTTGTGCCCCGCCTGTTTTGACGCCAGAATGCGTTTCACTGTTCGCAACACACCCCACCAGGCCCCTATGTGCGGAATCGCAGGCATCATTGATATGTGCAGCCAAAATCGTGCAAGCGCCACGCTGATCCGGCAGATGTGTGCGGCGCTTGCTCATCGAGGCCCGGATGGCGACGGCTTTCACACGGCACCCAATGTCGCGCTGGGGATGCGCCGCCTCAGCATCATAGACGTGAACGGCAGTGACCAACCACTCTACAGCGCAGATCGGTCAGTGGCGCTGGTGTTTAACGGTGAAATCTACAACTATCGTGAACTGCGTACAGAGTTGCAACGTGCAGGCTACGCCTTCTACACGGACGGCGACGGCGAAACACTCATCCACCTGTACGAGCGCGACGGGCTAGACATGTTCCGGCACCTGCGCGGGATGTACGCCCTCGCGTTGTGGGATGCCCGCCGTGAGCGGCTGCTGCTGGCCGTCGATCATATCGGGATGAAGCCGTTATATCTGCACGAGCGCGACGGGGTGCTGCGCTTTGCGAGTGAGGTCAAAGCGCTGTTTGCAGACGAGACGCTGCACCCCGAACTCAACATCGCAGCCCTGGATACCTACCTGAGCTTTGGCTTTCAGGTGGGGGCAGAAACGCTGTTCAAAGATGTGCGCCGCCTGATGCCCGGTCACTTTTGGGTGGTTGAAGACGGTAACAGGGCTGAAAAGTCGTTTTGGCGTTTTGGTGAAACCCTCAACGGGACTCCAGATACCCGCGCCGAGACCGAAATTATCAGCGCGGCTCGCAATCTGCTGCAAGAGAGTGTGCGGCTGCACCTGCGAAGGGATGTGCCGTTGGGGCTGTTCCTATCTGGTGGGGTGGATAGCGCCGCTGTGCTGGCATTAATGGCACAGGAAGAAACAGAGGCCATTAAGACGTTTACGGTGGGGTATGACGCGCACACCCATGACAACGAACGGCTTCACGCCCGCCAGATTGCTGAATACTTCAACACAGAACACCACGAGCGCATTATTACCGCCACCGATTGGTGGGACGGCTTTTTGCACTACGTCTATCACGAGGATGAACCCACAGCGAACGCTTCTGCCGTGTCTTTAATGCTGCTGGCCGAAGAAACCGCGCAACACGTCAAAGTGGTGTTAACCGGACTGGGCGGCGATGAACTGTTCGGCGGCTACCCACACCATCGCAATATTCCAGCACTGCTGCGGCGGCAGGCCACATGGGGCGATTGGCTGCGTCCGTTTGAGCGGACGCTGGGTGCGCTGGAAGCCTACTACCCCGCCATGAAGCGTTATCGGCTTATAGGCGCTTTGCCAACCTACTTGCCACAACTGCGCCGCATTGCGATGGAGCGCGATGACGCGCTGCTGCGGGCATTTTCTTTCGATGGGATGGTGTTCAGTGATGCGCTGCGTGAACGGTTGTACGCCGATGAACTGCGCCAGCACCAGTCGCACAAACAGCGGGTGTATGCTGAGGTCATCGCGCAGAGCTTGCAACACGACCCCTACGACACAGCACAGGCACTTGTCGTCAACACCTGGCTGCACGGCAATGCCTTGCTGCACTGCGACAAAGTTACAATGGCTCACTCGCTTGAAGCGCGGGTACCGCTGTTTGACCTGCCCTTGCTGAACTTCGCTGCAAAAGTCCCGCCAGAACTGCGCCTGCGCTCAAATAAATACGTCCTGCGCGAAGCGCTGCGCCCCCTTTTGCCGGAGTTTGCTGTGAAGCGGCCCAAGCAGCCCTTTAGCACCCCTATACGCGGGTGGTTTGAGCGTGACCTGCGCGACAACATCCACGATGTGCTGTTGAACCCCAACGCCGCAACGCGGGGCTTGTTCAATGCGCCTGCGTTAGAACGCACACTAAACCACCACTTTGAGGGGCGCGAAAAGCAAGAAGAAGTCATCTTCCGGCTGCTCACGCTGGAAGTATGGGCGCAGCGCTTTGGGATTGCTGTGTGATTATGATGCGCTGGTAGCACCCCAGGATAGCGTGGACTCGCAATTTGCTGGCCCTCACCCGAAAGGCCAGCGGGAGTGGACGCTCAGCATCAGAGTGCCCACCCACAGATGTGCTTTAATCGTAGTCGTAGTTGAACAGGGCGGGCGTGGTTTGGCTGTAGGCCACCTGAATGCGTTTGGCCCGCACACCGTGTACCTCACCTGTGAAGCTGGGCACGTCGCGGTCTGCAATGCCGTAGCCCTGGCCCGCTTCCAAGATTTCCCGGTTGAAGTCTGTAAAGGTGCCGGTCACACGCACCAGCGTACCCTCGCTGATTTCCAGGCGGGTGTTGCCTGCCGCAATATCCCCGTAATAAACCACCAGGCTGTCTGGCGCGACATCAAACGGGGCCGTGTTCGTAATCACAAAGCTGTTAGGCGTGATAATTTCTGTGATGGTGCCATCCACCGTTAGCGTGATGCCATAGTAGGCGTCCGTGTTGCTTTCCAGCCCTTCCACTTCGCCGGGGGTAATGCCGTAAATTTCAGAAACAGCGCGGCCATCGCGCCCGCCATCAGCGGTGGCCGCGTAGTCCTGATCTTCAAACGGCGGCAGCACCTCAACGTAAACGGCCACCAGCCCGAAGTCATCGCGGGCCACGCCAATAAAATCGGAGCGGGAAATTTCGTACCCGGCCACTGCTTCCAGTGCAGCCGATTCCGGGGGCGTCAGGATGCCGGTTACGCGCACACGCTGGCCCTCAGCGGCGTTTATCCCCTGGTCGGCAAAGAAGCTGTCATTGCTGCCCACCACCAGGAACCGGGCCGGGTTCGTGTCGAAGTACTCCCGGTCGGCAACGACGTAGTCGCCCGCATCCGTCACGCGGCTGATAAAGCCCGTTACCGTCACCGTGCGGCCAAAGAAGGCTTCAGGTGTGTTTTCGATTTGCTCCAGCAGGCGCTCGTTGTTCCCGTACAGGCGGGTCAGGTCAATGGGGGGGGTAAAATTACCGGCGATGAGCGCCGCGTTGTCGTAGTGGTACGTCACCGTCTGGATAGCGTCGGCGTCGGGGTTGTACTCGTACACACCCGTGTAAGCCACAGGGCCGGGGTAGGCTTCCGCTTCAAACGTGAAGCTGGCCACCACATTGTTGCCGTACTCGGTCAGGTCATCCACCGTCACGGTGTAGGCTTCGGCATAGAAGGGGCTGTACGCTTCTGCGTAGGCATCAGCACCCGTGTAGGTGATGCCATAGGCATTATCATAGATAACAGCGTCAGCAGCGAGGGCATCAATAGCGAAGTTGTTTTCGATGTGTTCACGGACGGCGGTTGCCGCATCGGAATCGGATTGCGCGGCAGCAGCCCCCGTCACGGCCAGCAGCATGGCGGGTACCAACCAGCTAAGTACGCGGTTCATTGTCTTCTCCTAATCAGGTTGACTTACGCAGGCAAATACGCTGCGCGGGTTAAAACGCATTTACCCCTTATGTTACACAGCAACCGCCTATCTGTGCAATCAGAATCCGCCATCAGGGTGCATTTCAGATGATTGGCATGGGTAGGGCACAGGCGGGAGCACATACGGCTTCGCTTAGTGCGCCCTTACAAAACACGCATGTAGGGGCGGTACTCGACCGGAACGGTCGTATGTCCGCCCACGATTATGGATCATTTGCCAAGATGTTGAAATGCACCCCTGCCATCAAGCGCCCTCAGCCGCAAAGAGTGACCCTTTGGCGCACAATGGCTGCTCTTGTGGATGCAGTAGAAACTGCAAATTAAACGTTTTGTGCAATTCTGCTATACTGGGGGTGGCAAGTTTAAATAACTTTTAGAAAGGCAACGAGATATGGATAGTTTGATAGGCGACATCGCACCACAACTGCTACGTGGGTTGCTGGCGGTTGTTTTCGGTGTCGGTGCCATGCTGCTGTACTTTTTGGGTACGAACTGGATTCTTGATCGGTCCATCGTAGACACAACAGATGCTAGCGGCAAC
>DAOTTY010000177.1:0-9751 GCA_034437575.1 Anaerolineae bacterium
GCCCCGGTCTACGTATAGGCGAGGTTTGGTCTGATGGTGCTTGACCGGCCTTGCGCTGCCCCCCTATGATGCTCTCAATATGAACTACGCATCAGGAGCATTGACCCATGACGAAAACCCACCCCCGCTACGCTTACTTTGAAGGCAACATCGTCCCGATTGAGCAGGCTAAAATCAGTGTGATGACGCACGCTTTCAATTATGGAACGGGCGTATTTGGTGGCCTGCGTGGCTACTGGAACGCCGAGGTTGAGCAGCTTTATGTGTTTCGCCCGTTAGACCACATGAAACGGCTGTTGCAGTCTGCCCAATTGCTGCGAATGGACATCCCTCACACGCCACAATCGCTGACAGAGGTGGTTCAGGATTTGCTGCGGGCCGAAGGCTACGTGCAGAACTGCTACATCCGGCCTGTGGTGTACAAGTCGGAAGCGGCTATCGGGGTGCGCCTGCACGACCTGAGCGCCGATGTCACGGCCTTTAGCCTGCCTATGGGTGCCTACCTGAAGATGGACGGTATTCACGCACACATTTCGGCGTGGCGGCGTGTAGACGACAACATGATTCCGGCACGGGGCAAGGTCACGGGGGCCTATGCCAACTCCTCGCTGATTAAAACTGACGCGGTGCTTTCTGGCTATGATGAAGCGATTGTCCTGAATGAAGACGGGCATCTGTCCGAAGCCAGTGCGGCCAACCTTTTTATGGTGCGCGGCGGCACCGTCATCACCCCCCCCATCACCGCGAATGTGTTGGAGGGCATCGTGCGACGCAGTGTGATGCAGCTCATTCAGGATGAAATGGGCCTGCCTGTTGAGGAGCGCGACATTGACCGTACTGAAATCTACCTGGCTGATGAGGCGTTTTTGTGTGGTACAGGCGTGCAGATTGCGGGGATGACGAAGATAGATCACCGCCCCTTGGGGGATGGCGCTCTTGGCCCGGTCACAAAACAGATTACGGCCCTGTTTATGGATGTGGTTCACGGGCGTCATGAGCGGTACAGCGATTGGGTGCTGCCCGTTTATGAGGCCGAGGCGATTGGTGATTAGGTTGGGGTGCGTTGTGACAGAGCTAACTTATAGACATGACATTCGTTAGCATCGCTGCTGGCTTGCTTCGCTTACACTATCCTTAAACAACTTAATGGAATGGAATTTGACGGAGTGAACCATGACATCCCAAACCATCAAGCAGTGGATGACCGCACCCGCTATATCCATTGCGCCAGATACCAATCTGCTAGAAGCAGATGAACTCATGCGTGAGCATGGTGTCCGCCGCCTGCCGGTTATCAAACGGGGCAAACTGGTTGGCATCGTCACGCTGGGTGACGTGCGCGAAGCACGAGCATCTACCGCCAACAGCCTGAGCATTTGGGAATTGCAATACCTGGTGGCACGGCTGAAGGTCGAACAGATTATGAGCCGTGATGTGATTACGGTTGGCCCAGATGAAGACATTGTGGCCGCTGCCAACATCATGATGACGAAGAAAGTGAGCGGGTTGCCAGTCGTGAATCGTTCGGGAGAGGTCGTTGGTATCATTACCGAGTCGGACATCTTCAGGATGCTGGTAACCACCGCCCAAACCCAACGAGAGCTAACAACCGAGTAAAGGTTGTTCTCTAAGTACCATCTCTTGCTCCATCTCTGCTCTGCAAGCCTTCCTCACAGCGCCTCCGAGGAAGGCTTGCTCTTTTTATGGGGCGGGTTGCGTTAAACTCACCCCAACATGCAATTGCAAGGAGTGGGTAGTATGAGCAGTGGACACATCCTCGTTGTAGACGATGACTGGCTCAATATCGAAGTCATCAAAGCCTATTTAGAAACAACTGATTATGACGTGACGGCTGTCCTTAACGGGCAAGCGGCGCTGCAAGCGGTAAAGACCGCCCCCCCCGACCTGATTTTTATGGATGTGCGGATGGGCGGTATGGATGGCTACGAAACCACTGCCGCGCTCAAAGCAGATGAAGCGACCCGGCACATCCCGGTGGTGATGGTGACGGCGTTGAGCGAGTCAAAAGACGTGGCGCGGGCGGCAGCCGCCGGTGCAGATGACATGCTGTTCAAGCCTATTAATGGGGCGCTGATGCTGATGCGAACCCGCACCCTCATTCGCCTCAAGCGCTTGCACGACCAACTCAACGGTTAGCCCATGCTGCACTTGTAACGCTTGGCAACGCCAACACGGGTTGGTAAAACAGCGGTCATTGTGTGGGCAAAGGCAAGGTCGCTGTGATGTACGAAAATCGAGGCGTTCCGTCGTGGTTGGTCTTTTTGGTGAGTGTGGCGCTGGTGTTGGGGCTGTACTATCTGTGGGTGGGGCTGCAAACCTACCTGGGGACGGGCGGCCAGGGGGTAGAGGGGGCGACCCAGCAAGCCATCGTCATTTCGACAACGCAGGCGGTGGAAGATGCGACCGACGCTGTGCCCACGCGGACGCTGTTTCCGTCGTTTACGCCGGTGCCCCCCTGCCAGGACTGGATGGTGGAGGTGGCCAGCGCGATTGTGCGGCGGGCACCCAATACCAATGCCCCCATTGTGAAAACATTTACTGAGGGCAATATGGTGTGTGTTATTGAACCCGTTGAAAATACCCGGTGGCATCTCGTGGATACCAACCCGGCCACCCGTCGCATTGAAGAAGGCTACATGCACGACGACATCATCGAACCGCTAAAGCCGACCCTGACGCCATCGGTGACGCCCACGCCTTTGCCCACCGTTACCCGGATTGTGCCCGCGACAATTGCCCCGGCACAGCCCACGTTGCCCCTGGCAGCCCCCAGCCCATCAACGGCAGCCGCACCGTGAGGTGGTGTTAGGTGGCGGACTGCTGCATACTGCTGCGGTGAAAGTACCAGGCCGCCGCCAGCGTGATGCCCGTAATCAACAGGCCAAAAAGCACCCCTACAAATACGGCTTGCCCAACGCTGTTGCCCTGGGCGAGTGACATGAGCAACGCAAATACCGTACTCAGCACCACGCCGCCCCCGGCGATAACGGCGGGCGTCAGCCACTCCCGGCGGATGCCGATGTAAATGGCAAACTGTACCAGGGCAAACAATGCGAAAAATAAAAATGCCAATGATGTCATGATCTTCCCTTTCTGCTACGCCAATAGTATAGCCGCACTTCTGTCAATGCCGTGTATGAATCCGTTGGAATCGTGAAAGGTTGTGCCCATAATGTGATCTGTAATTTGTTCAGAATTCAGGTTGGTTATAGACTGTCAACAAAAACGGGATGAATGTTGTGTGTAATATTAGTGATTTATTACCTCAATATTCTATATATTAACGAGTTGGTGTTTGTCATAAGTGGGGTATGAATGTGGTTATAATTCCGCAAAACCCCTACGAAGGCGCTATACTTGAGGATCGGATTTTTGATAAGACATACACGCGCTAGTCACGATACGACATGCGGAAGAGAGCAGTTTATATGAAAACGATAACACTGTCGGTAAGGCGGGCAGGGCGGGGCGCGCACCACTTACTGTGGTGCTTACGGCGCAACCGCCGACTGGGGCTGGCCGCACGGCTAAGCGTTGTTTTGATGATAGCCACGATTGTGCTTACTGTTGACCTTGCGCCGCTGTTTGCAGCAGGCATCTACACGGGGACGGTTTACCAGGACCACAACGGCAATGGGGTCCTGAACGACTTGACGAACCCAACCATCATCCCGGCAGAGGGGGAAGGGTCTTACACGGCGGCCATTGACCGAGGCATAGGGGGCATTACCGTTACCCTGCTGGACGCCGAAGGCAATACGGAAACAGCGACAACGGCTGATGACGGCACCTACACGCTGGACAGCGCCGGGTTGGCGGCTGGCCCCTATCGCCTGGAGTTTTCGGGCTTTGTGGCCGTCGGATTGTTCTCGAACCCCAACCAGGCCAATGCTCAGGCAGGTACCAGCGTTCAGTTTGTGCCCGATGGTGGCGGCACGTATGACTTTGCGGTCAATAATGCGCTGTCATTTTGTGAAGATAACCCCACGCTGGTAACGCAGTGCTATGTGTTTGGTGACCAACAAGATGACACCTTGAATGGTGCTAACCCGGTGCTGGTGTCTTATCCATATGGGTCTGGTTCGGAAGACAGCACGGCTGAGCGGGGGCAAAACGACCTGAACAACACCCCCACGTCGCATGATGTAATCAACATCCCGGCGAACCAACTGGGGACGACCTTCGGCCTGGCCTACGACCGCCTGGATAATGACCTGTATGTGTCGTCCTACATGAAGCGCCATACAGGCTATGGGCCAGACGGCATCGGGGCCATTTACTACGTTGATGTGCCCGACGGTGCGGGCCAGGCGACGACCGCCAGCCTCTTTTTTGATATGAACACGCTGCCGGGCAACCCGGCAGGGACGGATTACCGCATCAACCCTGGCTTTGTGGAGGCACCGGGCGACCCGGCCTTTCTCCGTGACGACACCGACGACGGCAGCGCCCCCAACACCGATGGTGATGTGTCTTTCAATGCGGTGGGCAAAATGAGCCTGGGTGGGATGGGTGCAGACCCATACGGGCAATACGTTTACGTTGTCGCGCTGGGTAATCGCACGCTGTACCGCCTGCCCGCCGACCCCACCCTGAGTGCAGCGGAAATCGAGGCGGAAATCGTCAGCCAACAGGTGCCGCTGAATGGCTGTGCTGCCCCCGGTGATGTGCGCCCCTTCTCTGTGACCTATTATGAGTGGGAAGGGGTGCCGTCTTTGTATGTGGGGGTCATTTGTTCGGCGGAAAGCAGCCAGAACACGGGCGACCTGCGGGCGCTGATTTACCGGGCAGACCCGGAGACACTGGCGTTTAGTGGCACCGTGTTTAGCTTTGACCTGGACTATGATCGGGGTATCACGAACGACCTGCCCAACCAGGATGCAGACTGGAACCCCTGGGCCGCCACATGGGATGGCAACGTCATCGGGTCGTTTTTCTTTGTTTACCCGCAGCCGATGCTCACCAGCATTGCCTTTAACGATGGCAACATGATCCTTTCCCTGCGTGATCGCTTTGGCGACCAGATCGGTGACCTGACGAAAAGTGAACCCGCGTCGGATGACCTGCGCCAGGGGGCCACTGCGGGTGACCTGGTGCGAGCGTGTGGTAACCCCGGAACGGGCTGGACGCTGGAAAACGGCGGTGAGTGCCCTGATGGCACGGGGGCGGGTTTGAGCGCCGTCCGCGCCCAGGGGCCAGGTGGCGGTGAGTTCTATGCGGCAGATGAGTATGAACCTTTTTTTACGGGTGGCACGCAGGGGCCGGGTGAGAGCGGCGGTGACCGCCATGATGAGGTGGGGATGGGGGCGGCGATCAGTGTGGCGGGCTTCCCAGACCTGGGCGCGGTGGTGTTTGACCCGGCCTATAATGACGTGGGCGGGGCTGGCTTCAGGTCGGGTGGTGTGCGCTGGCTGAATAACGAAACCGGACTCATCGAGCGGTCTTATACTATCTATGATTCAACTGGTGGGGGAATCTTCGGTAAAGCGAACGGCCTGGGAGACATTATTGCCTTCTGTGGTGCGCCCCCGGTTGAGATTGGCAATCGCGTGTGGTTTGATGAAAACAAAGATGGCGGCCAGGACCCTGACGAGCCGTCTATTGGCGGGGTGACAGTGAGCCTGTGGGAAGATACCGACGGCGACGGCACGCCGGATGTGTTTATCGTCAGTACCACCACCAGCGACGACGGCGTTGACGCTGACGGGCTTAGTGCCGTGACCAACGACGCGGGGCAGTATTTGTTTGTGGAAAACGGGCGCGATAACGGTGTGGTGGGTACGGTTGAACTGCCGAACACATACAACAATGGGCGCTTTGACTATAGAGCGACCTATATTGTTCAACTGGATAACGCTGCCGATTACCTGCCGGGTGGGGTGCTGGCCGACTATGCGGTGACGGACCTAAACGCTGTGGCTGACGGCACCGACTCCGACGGTGAGGAATTCACGGGCGGTTTGCCGGTGGGTGGGGGCACGCAGGAGATTACTTATGCACGCACGGCGGTGATCGTGGTTGGCTTACCGGGTGAGAACGATCACACCTACGATTTTGGCTTCAACATTCCTGACCCGGATGACCCGGACGACCCGGATGACCCGGACGACCCGGACGACCCGGACGACCCGGATGACCCGGACGACCCGGACGACCCCGACGACCCGGATGACCCGGACGACCCGGACGACCCGGATGACCCGGACGATAGCGTAGCGGTCGCGCAGGTGCCCACAGAAACGCCGATTCTCCAATCCGTCACCACGCTACCGCAGACGGGCCAAACGCCGCCCTGGCGCTTACCGCTGCTGGTGAGCCTGTTCCTGGCGGGGGTCGTCGGTTTGACGCTGTGGTGGGTGCGCCAGACGCAGTAGGGGTTTTGTTACGGTGCGGTTGCTGCCCGACCGTGCTGTGGGCTGGCTTTTAAGGCGTGCTAACAAGTGAGGTGGGCAAGCGCACTGTGGCCACTGTGCCCTGGCCCATCTCACTGTCAATCGTGAGGGTGCCACCGTGTGCCCGCACAATGTTGCGGATAATCACCAGCCCCAGGCCCGTGCCACCTATCGTCCCCACATTGCTACCCCTGAAAAACGGCTCGAACAAGCGCTGTTGGTCTGTCTCTGGGATGCCAATGCCCCTATCGCGCACCTCAATTACGATTTCGTGGGTATCATCCCCCACTGTTAAATCGACAGGTTCGCTGTTTGGGCTGTATTTGGCGGCGTTGTTAAGCAGGTTGGTTAGCGCGTATTGGAACCAGCGCTGATCGAGCATGGCCGTAGCACCGTCCCGGTCATAGGAAAAATGAATGGGATTGGGATAGGCCCCCTGGACGACTTCAACGGCCTTGCCGCACATTTGATAGAGGTCGGTAGAGGTTGGGTTGATGGTAAAGCTGCTGCCATCGCTAATCACGGCCACGTCAATGTCGTGCAGGATGGCATTTAGACGTTTAACCTGCTCCTGGATGTAGCGTAACCGCGTTTCGCGTTTTTCCGGTGTTAAACGGTCAAAGTACAACTCTAGCAGGTCGGTTGAGGTTTGGATGGTGGCCAGGGGCGTTCGCAGCTCGTGGGCCAGCGTGTACATCAGTTGGCGGCGGGCTTCGGCCAGTTGGCGCTCCGCTTGCAGGTTTTTGCGGAGTTGTTCGCTCTCGCGGCGGGCCAATTCGGTTTTGATTTGCTCGGTCACGTCGATCATGGTAAACAACACCTGCATCATAACCCCACTGTAATAGATGCAGCGGGACCGAAACTCGTAGACGGAGCCGTCTGAAGTGGTGATGGCGGCGGCGGTGTCGTTGCCGTTCAAGGTTTCACGAATGTGGCTGGTCATCTGGGCAGAGCCGCTCACCAGGTTGTATATATCGTCCCCAACATTGGGCAAGCGCCCCTCAAACACATGGCGCAGGTGAGGCCCCGACGCGAAAAGAATCTTACCGTCAGGGTCCGTGAGCAAAATCGCCAGGGGCGCATGAACGATGACCGTGTGGTAAATGGCATCGCTGATTTCGAGGGCGTTCTGGCTTTCTAGCAAGTCCTGGCGCAGTTTGTCCTCAAAGGCCAGCAGTTCCGTTACAAACGTAGACAAGATGTTCCAGCGCGGCACGACCGGGGGGTAGGTGGCGCGGGCGTGCTGCAATTGGGGCAGCATCTCTGGGCGATAGTCTTCGATGATGTCTTCCAGCACATCTAGCACACTGTTGACGGTATCGACATCGAACGACCACACGGTACGGAAGCGCCGCTGTGCTTCTAGCGTCACGTCGTGGTGATTGTCTAACCCGCACAGCACGACTGTAAAATCTGTGCAGAAGATAGCCAAAAACCACTCTTGCAAGAGTGGGTCGTCGTCGTCCAATTCAACCTGGAGCACGTCCACGTTTTGATCTTGTGGCAGGGGTTTACCGGCGAAGATGCATACTTGCATCGCTACTTCGGCCAGTTCACGGTAGCGTTTTGTTTCCTCTCGCCAATGCGATGATTCCTGGAAGCCGGTAAACAACAGGGCTGGCAGGCGTTCGCGCAGCACAAAGTCTTCTAATGTGTGAGAAAGATGAACCAGGGTGGCTTTGGTAAGTTCAATGATGGGTAAGGCGTCTCCTAATTGTTGTTGCAACACCTTGAATATCGAAAGTTTTTGCATAATAGAAAACCTGACCCAGACTGGGGTTGTGAGTTGGCACAGTGACACACAGTATAATACAGCGATGATGCTAGCGAGGGCAAATTGCCTTTCCCAGACGAAATTTGCACATCATACATTCTAAGTAAGCAAGCGAGGCGGGCTTCACAGGCATGACAAATCACTATGATGTTGTGGTTATTGGCGGCGGTCAGTCAGGGTTGGTAACAGGTTACTACCTGAACCAGCAGGCCGCGAGCTACACCATTCTGGATGCAAACAAACAAATCGGCGGCAGTTGGCAGCACTACTATGACAGCCTGAAGCTGTTTTCCCCTGCGAAGTGGGCCGAAATGCCGGGCTTGCCCTTCCCAGGCGACCCGGCGCACCACCCTACGCGCTACGAGGTTATCGACTACCTGCGTGAGTACGCCCGCGTTCACAATTTACCTGTGCAAAGTGGCACCCGCGTAAAACATGTTGAGCGCTCCAACGGCGAGTTTATTATACATACAAGTGATAATCAACAGTATGCGGCCCATGCCGTTATCAGCGCGAGCGGCCCATTTAACACGCCATATGTGCCGCACCTCCCCGGCGTTGAGCAGTTCCGGGGGAAGACGCTGCACAGCTTTCACTACGACCGCCCCGAACCGTACACCGACCAGCATGTGGTCGTTGTCGGCTCGCGGGATTCGGCCATGCAGATTGCCTACGAGCTATCGGGCGTGGCGCGGGTATCGCTGGCGGTGCGGCGTGAGTTGCAGTTTTTGCCCAGGCGTGTGCTGGGGTTGAGCTTGTTCTGGTGGCTGCACGAAACCGGCTATGATGAACTGCCGCTGGGCCTGTTCACACAGCTTGAGGGCAGCCGCAAGATTATCGGTAAGGAACCGTACCAGACGGCCCTGGCCAACGGCAACCCGACCCCCAGGCTGATGTTCACGCACTTTACTGAAAACGGGGTGGTATGGGGCGACGGCACCGAAGAAGCGGCAGATACCGTCTTGTATGCGACGGGCTTTAAGCCGGGGTTGGGCTATTTGCAATCACTGGGTGCCCTGGACGGCGACGGCCTGCCCCGTCATCGGGCGGGCGTGAGTGAGCGTGTGCCGGGCCTGTTCTATGTGGGGCTGTTCGGGCAGCGGTCGCACGCCTCGGCCACGCTGCGCGGCGTTGACCGGGATGCGCGGTACATTGTGAAGCGGGTGAGCCAATACCTGAAGCACGCCGTGCCGTATTCCCCGTTGCAAAGCGAGTTCGCAGCCGGGGATTAGTGGCAGTGGACGCGCTGTTGCGCGTCCCTGCGGGTTACGGTGGGTGTGTGAGGACGATTCTAGACGTTATCCATGTTTTCGATAATCCGCGTGGCAAACTCGCTCGTCTTCACCTCGGTCGCGCCTTCCATCTGGCGGGCAAAGTCGTAGGTGACAATCTTCTCGTCGATGGTCTTCTCGTATGCCTTCGTGATGAGGTCTGCCGCCTCGAACCAGCCCAAATGCTCCAGCATCATCACCCCGCTAAACAGCAGCGAGCCGGGGTTCACCTTGTCCAGGTTGGTGTACTTGGGGGCGGTGCCGTGCGTGGCCTCGAACAGCGCGATTTCGTC
>DAOTTY010000178.1:0-2482 GCA_034437575.1 Anaerolineae bacterium
TCCACCGTACCGCTCCCAATAGGATAACCCTCTGCTCGAAACTTATCATAGCGCATACGATTCCGATTGTTTTCAAAGTATCCTGGCGCCTGACGAAGCACATCAGGCAGCCGCTCTTGATCCCGATTTACCTCCGCCAGAGCCGCTTCTACCCGCTCGACTTCTCCCACCCACAAGTGGTCTAGTTGGTCTTCCACCCATGCTTTCCCTTCGGGAGATTGCTCGCCAAAGACGATCTTTCCGACTTTCCAGAGCTTTCTCTTGGCGTGGGACCAATCCACAATTTGGACAGCTTCCGGGAAGTTGAGTTCCGTAATGCGTTTAATCCACGGTGCTCCATCATTGACCGAACTCAACCGTTGACAATGATCTATCCCGCGTCGCAATCCCCATTATAAACATGATTGGCCCTACGGGTAGGGCAGCGAGTAAAATATCCCATATTACCCAACTACTCTATAAGGAGGCTAATCATGTCTAACCGTAAGCAGAAGCGCAACCGATTCCGCAACCGACAGAAGGAACGCAAGCAAAGGATCAATGAACGGCGACGGCGGGAGTTCTTGACCCGCGTCGCGGGGCTTGATCCCGACCGCATCCTATATCTCCCGCTGGACGTGGGCAAGAATGTCAACTGGATGCGGGCGGATACGGGTGCCGGCCGCGTCGTGCACCCGCCCCGCGAGCTCACGACGGATCAAAAAGGCTACCGCTACTGGCAGCAATGCCTGCTCAGCTACCTGACCGGCGGCCAATTCGATCTGCTCATCGTCGGTCACGAGCCGACCGGCATCTATCACGAGAGCTGGTGCCGCCACATCTTGAGCGATTTCGCGCCCTACCTGGCCAAAGACGCTCAACCGGCCCTGCTCTACCGCTTTATTAACCCGTACCAATGCAAGCTAGAACGTGAACAGTTGACACTCCGTCCCCGCAAAACCGACCCCATCGATCTGCGCGCCATGCTCAGTCTCTTACAGCAAGGGCAAGGCACGCCCGCTACTCTACCGCTGCCCCAAGTCGCGCTCTTGCACCAGCACGTCTTTTTCGAGCGCCAGGCCACCCGCAAATTGCGCGCCGCCCGCATCGAGATCCAGCGGCATTTTGACCGCATCTGGCCCGGTGCCGTGGTCAACGTGCAGCGCTTCAAGCGCGCGCACCCCGATCTGCCGGTCCCCACCCCTATCGTGCGCTCCAAACCCCTGGAACGCAAGACCTTGCGCGTGATCTTGGAGCACTGCCCCAATCCCTACTGCGTGCGCGAGCTGGGCGTACAGGGCATCATCTCCCTTTTTCACCGTCACGATACCCGCTGTGGCCCCGTCACCGCTGAACGCATTCTTCACTGCGCGCGCAATGCCGTGCTCAGCCCACCTGCGGTGTTGGAGATCTATCTCGACGGGCTGCAACTGCTCCTCTCCGACGAGGCTCACTGGATCCAGCGCCAACAACAGGCGCAAGCCCGTCTCGAAAGCCTGGTCCTGCAAACCCCTGCCCGCCACTTGCTGTCCATTTGTGGGCTCTCACCCCGTTGGGCCGCTTATTATCTCGATTTGGTCGGTTACCCGCTGCGCTTCGATTGGGCTGATCAGGTCTGGTCCTACGTCGGCTTTGACCCCATCCAGTCCCAGTCCGGCGACAGTGACCCCCATAAACGGCACGCGATCTCGCGCCGCGGGGACCCTTTTCATCGCCACATCTTTTCCTGGATGGGCCTCATGACCGCCGGTCACCATCCCACTTTTGGCTTAACCTTCCTCGACGCTGAGACCCGCGGCATGGGCGTTTGGGGCGCCGCTATCCATACCGCCCACAAGCTGCATCGCACTTGCTTCCGCCTGTTGCTTGACGACCGTCCCTATCGCGATGACACGCACCCCGATGACTTGACGCGCTGGCGCGCCTATTGGCTCGCCTGGCGCCAGCATCGTCGCCAGCCAGACCAACATCCCCATCCCGGCTCTTGGCGCCCCACCCGTTAATCGCTATGGCGACATCATCCGCGTTTCGCGCTCCCCCACAAGATAGGGGCTCAGTTCAATGCACAGGACCGATCAGCATCGTTGCCTGGCTGATCGGCCCCACTGCCGTGGGCTGGCTCTTTTCTTGTGCGACATCTATCCGACGCGGCTACCGCTGCGCTTGCACGTCGCTGCTCACCCAGCGACCGCGCGGACCGCCCCACGCTACCTTTCGGTCGGAGGCGCTGTCATTTTTTTGCGCCACGCCCACACCCCCAGTTTAGCACACCCGGCCGCTTTTGTCATCTGTAAGCCGGCCCCAGGGGGCGGCTGCGTCGCCAGTCCCCTTGAACTTTTGGTTCGCTGCGTGAGCTTGACGGCCAAGCCTCGCCCCTTTCCCAGGCGCGCGCCGTGGCTTGTGGCTCGCTTTGAAATGATGCCCTTTAGGGGTGCATATTTCTTGATGTGGTTGGGCGCCACCGCGTGCGAGAGGTCCCCCTGGACTTCCGGCCGCTTTTGAC
>DAOTTY010000179.1:0-2779 GCA_034437575.1 Anaerolineae bacterium
CTGGCATTCTCCACGCTGACGGGGGTCAGCGAGCAGGAGGCGCGGAACATCCTCTTCTCGTTCTCGGAGGAGGAGGAGCGCAGATGCCCTCATTGCGGAGGGCTTCTGTGAATTTATCAGGAACCTATGGTGTTATGATTTTAGTGTAAACTTGATTTTAGTGTAAACTTGAACGGAGGGGTTTAGACTATGAAAACGTTTTTCTTGGGCGAGACGGAGTTTGAGTTTCCCGCGGTTTCGGGCAAGCCGGTCCTCGAGGTGGTGCGCGGGCTCAATGCCTGCGCGGACTACGCCGACGCAATAAAGGCAGAGCGGGCCTGGTTTCAATCGGCTGCTCGTCCGACCCGCAATCCCTGCGGGTGCCAGGCGGATTGCGAGGCGCTTGACGACGGACACTTCCGCTGCTGCGAATGCGGCGCGGAGTGGCATGAATTTTGGAAAGAAGCTCTTTAGGCAGGAGGTAAGACATGGAAAACAACGAGAAAGTGGTGCGGGCCATGCCCCGCGTCACGGGGGCGGGGGTAATCACCTCGGAACTGTACCAGGTGGACGGCGACGATGGGGAAGCCCGATGCTACTTCAATGTGCAGCTGGACAGCGGCGGGCCTGTGGTCCGCCTACGGCTCTGGGGGAACCCAGAGGACCAGGCCGACGAGGGCTTCCCCGTGGGGGACATGTGGAACCGCCGAGTCGGGTTCAGCGGGCTTCTCCGCGGAACTTACGACGGGCTTCCCACCGTTGCGGTGGAGCATCCCGGCGCGCTCCGTTGGGGCGCGCGCTAGCAAGAAACTGTACGGCGGGGGGATAGATTGGGTTGGCGGGGGGGGGATCTTCCCTCCCCCAAAAAAGTGGAATAATTTAAAAATGCCCGCAAATGGCGGGCGAGGAGGTACAAGATGGATACGTACGAAGAGTGTGGTGTAGGTGTGCCGTGGGACGAGGACGAGGACGAGAATAGCCTATGCGCCCTCAAGGGACGAGCGTCCCGAGCCGTGTCCAGGCTGTGGGATGAGGCCAGGTGGCCGGGCCCCGAGCGAAACTACAGCCTGGAGCAAGAACTGAAAACCTTCCGCGGGGCGTTGGAGGAGAGGATCGACGACATGCCTCCCCACGAGGCGCGGAAGTGGCTGATGGCGAACGTTGGAGCGCTCCAATCCATCCTCGCCCGAACAGAGAGCGAGCGGTGGCACGCCCTCCGCGTCCTGGTGTGGATGCGCGGGGGACTGGCGCTCACCGCCGACTTTTTGGCGGAAGCGAGCGCCACCGCGACGGGCGCGCCAACGGCTCCTTCGTGGGATGAAGCCGAGAAGCTGGTGGCGGAGGCCCACGCGGCCCACGCGCCCCACGCGGCCCACGCGGACGACGCGCCCCACGCGGACGACGATGATGACGACGGCGAGGGTCCCGCGCCGTCGGAGGGCGACGAATGGGACGACGAAAACAGCTTGTGCAGCCTCAAGGAGCGTATGAGGAGGGCCGTGTATTGGCTCTCCGAGGAGGCGTGGGGGGAGGGCAATGCCCCGAACCACAGCCTGGAATATGAACTGCAAATCTTCCTTGGGGAGGTAAAGGGGTGCCTGGATGCCATGTCCCCCCACGAGGCGCATGCCTGGCTGGTGGGGAACATTGGCGCGATCGAGGCGCTCCGCGCCAGGACGGAGCGGGAGCGGCAGCACGCCCTGCGCGCCCTGGTGGGTCTCCGGGGGAGCGCTTCAAACATCTCAGACCTCCTAGAGGAAATCAGCGCCCCCGCCAACGCCCCCACACCGACGGGCGCGCCGACGGACGACGACGACGAGGGGGGCGACGACGACGAGGATGAGGAGGATGACGACGACGACGAGGGGGACTTCCACGCGCCCGCAGTGCGGGAAATCGTGCAAGCCTACCGAACTACCGCAATGAAACAGCGAGACCTTCTCCTGGCTCGCCTTCGCCAGGCTTGTGCTCGGCTGGGAGCCGAAGCGGCATGTTTTGCGTCGTGGGGGACGAACGAGCAGCCCCTCAACGCCCGATTGGGACAATTCCAGGCACGCGCCATTTTCTGCCTTAAGGGGATTTGCCCGATTGATGCCCAGGCCTGGCTGGAGGGGAACGTTGGGGAACTGGAGGGACTCCACGCCCGCAATCGCCAGGAGTACGACCAGGCAGGACTGGTCCTGTCTGGGGTAGAAGATCGGCTATTTGGATTATTGTATGATTTGGCAAGGGAGCGATAACAATGATGCGAAACGGAAGATTACTGACCCGGACCCGCGTCAGCGGGGGGGGGGTGGCTATTTCCGCGCTCTATGAGGGGCGCGCCTACAACGATAAGGCATTCGTGTATTTTTATCTCCGTTGCGACGACGGGCCCGTCCTCAGTGTCCAGTTTTGGGATGTTTCGGCAGCGGAGTTCATCAAGGCGGTCGGTTATGACGACATCAAGGCCCGACGGGTCGAACTCAACGGGATGTTGGCGGGGACGTACGAGGACACGCCCACCATAGTGGTCGAGCTCGGCTCGATCGAGGTGGGCCCGTGCGGTATCTAGCGCGCACGCCAACCCCCCCCCCCCCTTACTTCCAATAGGGGGGGGGACTTGCTCTCCCCATATAGATAGGAGATACTAAGTGAAAGAAGATCCATGCGCATTCCACCCCAAGGGGTTCCCCGAATGGCGGGATTGCCTCCCGCCTGGTCACATTGCTGTTTCCACATCCCGCCGTGGCGTTATGGCGGAGAATGAGTCGGGGGTGGTGGGACTCCTAACCTGGTCTTTCCTCCGTGGTGATACGGA
>DAOTTY010000180.1:0-5785 GCA_034437575.1 Anaerolineae bacterium
CGCGGCGGGAGGGAGGGGTTTGTGCCGCCTTCGGCGGTGTTCCCCTTCCCTCATTTTGGGGGTAAGGGGCTAGGGGATGGGGGAATTCAGCCGAGTGCCTGAGCAGTTACCCGAAAAGACAAGTTTTGGGTCACTCTTTTCAAAAAGTGACCGGGTTGAGCAGCGCCCAACGATCAGCCAGGCAACTTTGCAAAAGCCCTGCTCGCATTTGTGATTAAAATCCATATCATAGATGATAAGTGTAAACATGCCAGTGGCTCATCATGACCGAACCCAACACCGCCGCCCATTACCTGCATGACGGCAAAGCCAAACAAGATGCCAGGGACTATCCCGGTGCCATTGCTGATTTTTCCGCTGCGATTGATGATGACCCTAACCACATTGACGCCTACCTGGCCCGTTCAGAGTGTTATGCCGAAACCGACCAGCTTGAGGCCGCCCGCGCCGACGCCGAACACGCGCTCATGCTGCAACCCCACAGCGCCGATGCCTGCTATCACATTGGCGTGGTGGAAATGGTGCTGCGGAACTATCGTGCAGCGCAGGCTTGGGCCGAGCGTGCCCTCAAAGCCGACCCCAATCACGCCCGCGCCCTGCAACTGCGGGCCACAGCCTGTTATGGCCTGGGCGACTACGCCGCCGCCATGCTTGACGCGCAGCGTGCCGCCGAACTGGACGACAGCCGTGAGGTCACGCTTATGACGCTGGGCGCGTTGTATTACCAGATGGGCCGCATCAGCAAGGCGCTGCGGGCCATCAGCCGGGCGATTGACCTGGCCCCAGATTACAGCATGGCCTACGACTGGCGGGCACGCATCTATCAAATGCAGGGCGACGAGCGCAAAGCCAGACGGGACTTTCGCCACATCTTGCAAATCACCCCTCACAATGCGATGATGCACCTTAAACGCGGGCAGGCGTACTGTTACAACCAGCAGTTCGGCCTCGCCCTGGACGACTTTAATACCACGCTGGAGCGCCAGCCCTTTAACCCCGATGCCTACGTGTGGCGGGCCATTGCTTACTTCCAACTGGATTTGTGTATGCAAGCCTATGCCGACTTAGAACAAGCTGAGCGGCTAAAGCCCGACGCCCCGGAGATCAAACAATACCAGCAGATGGTGGTGGCCCGCCTGCGCGTGAAGTAAAGCAGCCGTTTTTCGTCACAATTGGGCACCGGGTGCCGCTGTTTAAGCCCGCCTCCCAGGGCCACAAGCCTATTCGGGAGAGACGGGTTGGGGTGAGGGCTGAGTCGTTGCCAGCGGGGTCTGTGTCATGGTGCAGCGCCCCGCAAAAACAAAGGGGAATATACAAATCATGCAACTACTTATCATACTCGCGTTGGTGCTGCTTAACGGGGTGCTGGCCATGAGCGAAATCGCGGTGGTACGGGCACGCCGCGCCCGCCTGCAAGAGCGACGCGACGCCGGGGAGAAACGCGCTCAGGCGGCACTGGAGCTATCCGAATCGCCCGATGCGTTCCTCTCGACGGTGCAGGTGGGCATCACGCTGGTGGGCGTGGTGGCGGGGGCCTTTGGGGGGGCAACTGTGGGTGCCCAGCTTGGCGCGTGGCTGGCCGAGCGCATCCCCGCGCTTGCCGCCTACAGCGAAGGCATCGGCATTGCGCTGATCGTCACCCTCACCACGTACCTATCGCTGGTGATTGGCGAACTGGTGCCCAAGCGCTTGGCCCTGCTGTACCCAGAGCAGATTGCCATGATAATTGCCGGGCCGATGAAGGTGCTGGCAAACGTGTTTGCCCCCGTCGTATGGTTTTTGAGTGTGTCACAGCGGGCGGTGCTAACCGTGCTGCCCATTGACCGCAGCGCGGAAGAAGAAAGCGTGTCCGAGGCGGAAATCATCAACATGATTCAAGACGGCACGGCAGAGGGCGTCTTCGATGAGGACGAGGCCGAGATGGTTCGCAACGTATTTATGCTGGACGACAAGCGCATCACCAGCATTATGACGCCACGCCCCGACATTGTCTCACTCAGCCTGCACGATTCAATGGAAGACATCAAGAAGCAGGTGATTAACACGCCGCACAGCTTCTACCCGGTGTGTGAGGGCAGCCTGGATCGCATCGTGGGCGTGATTAAGGCCAAAGACCTGCTCGTGCCGCTGGTGAATCAGCAGTCTGTAGACCTGCGGAAGCTGATGCGCCAACCAGAGTTTATCCCTGGGGTGGCATCGGCTTCGCGTGCGTTAGAGCAGTTCCAGGCGACGGGGGCACCGCTGATTATGGTGATGGATGAACATGGCAGCGTGGACGGGATGGTGACAATCAATGACATCATTGAGGAAATTGTGGGCGATGTGGACGCGGAAGACCCCAAAGTCGTGCGCCGGGCCGATGGCAGCTTGCTGCTGGACGGGGGCATCAACCTGAATGACCTGAACGACTACCTGCCAGACCGGCTTGACCTGCCCGAAGAAGAGTTAGGCAGTTACGAAACGCTGGCCGGGTTTGTGATGGCGCGGCTGGGGCGGATGCCCAACATGGCCGATATGTTCGATTATGCGGGGCTGCGCTTTGAGGTGGTGGACATGGACGGGGCACGCATTGACCGGGTGCTGGTGGGCGAAGCGCCCGATGAGGAGATGTAGCACAAGCACAGCAGGGTCATTCTTCGCCCAGCCCAAACTCGCCTGGTGGCCTATCGTCACAATTGGGCACCCGGTGCCTGAGCAGTTACCTGCCTTTTGGGGTGCCGTGTGTGACGCGCACACGCGGACGTGGTATCATCCGCCAAAGCTATTACGCGGACTTGCACCCATGCGACGACTTGCCATCATCCTCACCGCGCTGGCCCTGGCCTGCGCCACGCCCCTCGCCGCCCACGCCCAATACCCCACCCCCTACGAAGAAGCCCTGGCCCGCATCGAGTTCGCACGGGTGAGCGGGGCCTTTCACCTTAACCTGAACGCGCTTGACCTGGAAGCCATCCCGCCAGAGATTGGCCAGTTAACGCAGCTTCGTGAACTGTACGTCTATCGCAACGCGCTCACCGCCCTGCCGCCGGAAATTGGCAATTTAACGCAGCTTGAGTTCCTGGATTTAGAGGACAACCAACTACGGGCGCTTCCCCCGGAAATCGGTAAGCTGACCCTGCTAAAAGAACTGGACCTGGGCGGCAACCGCCTGACGGTGCTGCCGCCGGAGATTGGCGGCATGGTGGGGTTGTATGAACTGGACCTGAGCGTGAACCGCCTGACGGTGCTGCCCCCGGAAATCGGGCGGCTGACCGAACTGCGCGAACTGTACGTTTACGCCAACCGCCTGACCGCCCTGCCACCGGAGGCCGGTCAGCTTGCCAACCTGCGCCTGCTGGATGTGGGCGGCAACCAACTGACGGCCCTGCCGCCGCAAATCGGGCGGCTAACGTCACTGGAAACGCTCTCCGTCAGTGGCAACCGCCTGACCGCCCTGCCCCCGGAAATCGGGCGGCTGACGCAGCTAAACGGCCTGAATGTGGGCGGCAATCAACTAACGGAACTGCCGCCGCAGGTCGGGCGCTTGGAGCGGCTGCGCTGGCTAAATTTGCTAGATAACCCCCTCACCTTCCCGCCGCCGGAGGTGGTCAGCGGTGGGACGCGCTCGGTGGTGGTGTATTTGCAGTCGCCCAATCCGCCGCGCCGGGCTGCCGGGCCGCTGTGGTGGGTGCTGGCGGGCTGGGTCGTGACGTGTGGCGTGGTGCTGCGCGGACTGCCGCTTGTGTGGCGGCGGGTGGTCATCCGCTAGCGGCCTCATCTGTGATACGCTGTAGGGCATGACAACTCAGCGAAAAGGCGGGGTTAGCGTGCGTTGGTGGATAGTTGCAGCAGCGATGGTCGTGGTGATGGTCGGGCGGGTGGCGGCCCAACCTGACGGTGACCCATATGAAGTGGCCCGCCTGAGCATTCAGGTCACAGCAGAAACAGGCGCGTTCGACCTGGACCTGTCGCACCTGGGGCTAACGGAAGTGCCGCCGGAACTGTGGGCGCTCACGCACCTGGACGCGCTCAACCTGAGCCACAACACCCTGACGGAACTCCCCGCTGGCATTGGCCAACTCACAAACCTGCGTGAACTGCGCCTGGACGCGAACGCGCTCACCACATTACCGCCGCAAATTGGCACCCTCACCGAACTGCGTATCCTGCACATCAACGACAATGCGATGACATCGCTGCCGCCGCAGGTGGGCCAATTGGCCGAACTGCGGACGCTGTACGCCTACAACAACGCGCTCACGACGCTGCCGCCGCAAATCGCCGGGATGACCGAACTGCGAACGCTGATTGCCTCCAACAATGCGATGACATCGCTGCCGCCGCAAATCAGCCAGATGGCGCAACTGCGCCAACTTACCGTGTCAGGCAATCAACTGGCGGCGCTGCCGGGGACGATTCACCAATCGCCAGAACTGCGTGTGCTGGTGGTGGATAACAACAACCTGACCGCGCTGCCGCTGCGCTTTGGTGACATTGACCGCTTAGACATCTTCAGCACGGTTAACAACCCGCTGGTGATACCGCCGCAAGCTGTGATCGACGCGGGGGTGCCCGCCATCGCGGAATACTACTCGCGCCCCAGGGGGCCGCGTAGGGTCACGGGGGGCTGGTGGCTGGCGGCGGCGGGCTGGGTGTTGGGTACAATCGTGATGTTACGGGTTTTCGTGGCAAGGGGACGCCATCCATGAAGGCGCGGGGGTGGCTTGCTGAAAGGCACAACCCCGAAAAACCTACCCCTGACGGCCCCCCTGGGGCAGCGCTACTCGTTCACGCGGCGCTCCGCCTCGAAGCGCGGCGGCAGGCCCCCCTCGGCACGCTCTAGCAGGCGGGCATAGGTGTGGGGCATCCGCTGCTGCATCAACGGGAACAGGCTGCGCCAGCGCTCCATCACGGCGGGGTTCAGCGTGGCCACAATGACCTGGGTGGTATCGCGCCCGGCCTGGGCCAACACCTTCCCGGTTGGGTCACAGATGAAGCTGCTACCATAAAATGTAACGTCGTTTTCGTGGCCCACCCGGTTGGCCGCGCCAATAAACACCCCGTTGGCGATAGCGTGCGCCCGCATGATCGTCTGCCACATGTCGGCGCTGTCCATCGCCGGGTCGGTGGGTTCGCTGCCAATTGCCGTCGGGTAGAAAATGTACTCCGCGCCGTTCATGCTGTAGATGCGGGCCAACTCCGGGAACCACTGGTCGTAGCAGGTGGGCGCGGCCACGCGCACCGGGCCAGTGTTCCACACCGGGTAGGCATCGCCGCCGCCGAAGTAGTCGGTTTCGTAGTAGCCCTCGCCAGACGGAATGTGGATTTTGCGCGTGGCCCCCACCAGGGCACCGTTTGGCCCGTAGATGAGGGCGGTGTCGTAATAATTGCCGCCGCTTTGTTCAAAAATGCTGCCAATGAGCGTGATGTTGTGCTGGCGGGCCACGTCTGCAAAGAACGCACCCGACGGCCCATCTGCGACCGTTTCGGCGTAGGCAAAGCCGCTTGCGTCCCGCGTGCCGGGGAAGTACGGCAGCAGGGAAAACTCCGGCAGGCAAACCAACCCGGCCCCCTGCGCCACCGCCTGCGGAATCAGGTCAAGATACTGCTGTTGCATGGCCTGGCGGCTGCCGTTGTAGGCAAGTTGCACCAGCCCAACATTGATTTGTTGCATGTGGTTTCCCTTCAGAATGGCCATTTTGACAAGCATTTTACCTTATTCTGCATTTGTGAAAAATGTCACATATGAACGTGCCTTCGGTCACTGCCCCAAAAGGGCATTTAAGGGGATACTTATGGTCAACAG
>DAOTTY010000181.1:0-3174 GCA_034437575.1 Anaerolineae bacterium
GATAAAATTTATTTACATGGGAACAAATTGCATTTACTTTTCAAGTGTTTTACTGTATAAAATAGAGTGGTTATACGCCGTAGTTATTATGTAATTATAGGGGAACTTCAGGCTAGTGAAAATTGCCGCTCTTGCGGATCTCTCCTCGCTCGCTCCGCTACCCTCCGAAGTTTTGGGGACATGTCTTTTTGAGTCCTGGCTCGTTTCATGTTTCTCTCCGAGAGGTTCGTGATAACACGGCCTGCCTTTGCTCGCCCGGGTCCCTGTGCCAGAGGTTCCCCGAGGTCACCGCTCGTACGCAGGCCTCCGACTGCCCCACCTCCTTCGGCCCACGCTCCGGTTCCCCTTGCTCTGGGCCTACCTTCCAGGACGGATGCTTGTTCTTCACCGGGAGAGGCAGGCATCCGTGGCCGCCTTCCCGTCGGAGACTGGTCGCCGGTTCTCCGTCCGACCGGAAACTTCCCTGAAGGAGAGGTGTGGCTGTTTGTTCGCTCAATGGACTGCTCTTTATGGTTCAAACGTGCTAAAATGATAAGAAGCTCACTATTTGAACATGTTTGTTGCGCTGTGCAAGTGTGTAAAGTCACAGGGTTGCACCCCATCTACATGAAAGTTACTGTTTATGACGTTGGTTAAAGTCTCCCAACTGACGAAACCGCAAAAATCGGTTGTCGAAAGCGTGCCACGCGGCGTTAAAGTCGTGTTGGGGCCAGCGGGCACGGGCAAAACCACAATCGGCGTCCGGCGGATGCTGCGCCTGCTGACCAAAGATAAGGTTTTTGCTAATGAAATCCTGGTGATAGTGCCGCAGCGTGCCCTGGCCACCCCCTACCAAAACGCAATAGACGATCCCAGTTTGGATGCAGGCGGGCGTATCACGATTGAAACCATCGGCAGCCTGTCACGCAAAATCGTAGACCTGTTTTTCCCGTTGATTGCCGATGAAGCGGGCTTAACTGGCAGCCGCCCCACCTACCTCTCGCTGGAAACAGCGCAGTATCACATGGCGCGGGTGGTCACACCGCTGATTGACGAATTCGCCTACTTCGACACGGTGGCGATTGCCCGCAACCGCCTCTACAGCCAGATTATCGACAACCTGAACAAAGCGGCTGTGGTCGGCTTCCCGCATGGGCAGGTGGCCGAGCGGCTGACGAGTGCATGGGGCGGCAAGGACAAAAGTCAGGTTACAGTCTATGAACACATGCAGGTCTGTGCCAATGCCTTTCGTCGCTACTGCATCCAGCACAACCTGATTGACTTCTCACTGCAAGTGGAACTGTTCTGGCGATTGTGGGGTAAGCCACCCGTGCGCGAGTACCTCGTGAACAAGTACCGTCACCTGATTATCGACAATGCCGAGGAAGACACGCCCATCACGCACGACCTGCTGCTGGACTGGATACCCGAAGCCGAGTCTGCATTGGTGCTTTGCGACACAACGGCGGGGTATCGCCGGTTTTTGGGTGCCGCGCCAAATAGCGCCGCCCGGCTGGAAGCCCTGGCCAGCACATCACGAGATACGTTCATCTTTGAGGATTTGGATTCGTTTGTCACCACGCCGGAACTGCGCCAGTTCGGGGTGGAGTTGGCCGTCAGCCTGGGCCAGGAACCGCCGAATATACCCGAAAAGGCTGACCCGCGTGAGGCCATCGGCTTTGACCAGCCGCGCTATCACACCGATATGATCGGATTGGTGGCTGACCGCATTGCTGAGATGATCCACAAAGACAGTGTGCCGCCCGGTGACATCGTTGTATTAGCGCCGTTTTTGTCAGATTCGCTGCGCTTCACCCTCATGGATCAACTGGCCGCGCACGGCGTGCCCCACCGCTCGCATCGTCCGTCGCGGGCACTGCGGGAAGAACCCGCTGCGCTGGCGCTGCTCACCTGGGCGCAAATCGCCCACCCAGCTTGGCGCACGCCGCCCAACAAGTTCGACGTAGCCAGTGCGCTGGTTAACAGTATTGCCGAACTCGACCTGGCGCGGGCGCAGTTGGTCACGAATGTGCTGTATAAAAACAGCAAACTGGCCTCGTTCGATGCGCTGGCCTCTGGCATTCAGGAGCGGATCACGTTCCGGTTTGGTGAGCGGATTGAACGGCTGACGCGCTGGCTGGATGATTACGCCGGTAGTCCGATAGCAGAGATTGACCTGTTCTGGAGCCGCCTGTTTGACGAAGTGCTGGCCACCGATGGCTTTGCCTTCCACGATGATGTTGAGCGCAGCACTGTTGCCGCCAACCTGATTGACAGTGCGCGGAACTTCCGGCAGGTGATGGGCGACCTGGACCCCGGCAAGCCGCTGCCGCAGGAATACGTGGCGATGGTGCGCGACGGTGTGATTGCTGACCAATATCTGCGCGGGTGGCAGCGCGACGAAGACGACAACACGGTGCTGTTGGCCCCGGCCTACACCTTCCTGATGAGCAACCGCCCGGTAGCTTACCAGTTCTGGCTAAACGTGGGCGGCACAGGCTGGTGGGAGCGGCTCTATCAGCCGTTAACGCACCCCTATGTGCTTACCCGTGAGTGGGATTGGGGCATCACAGGCCGGGTGTGGACGGACGAGCGCGAGTTTTACACGCGCAACGAAACCCTGTACCGGTTGGCGCTCGGCCTGATCCGGCGGTGCCGGGTGGGGGTGTACCTGGGCTTCAGCGAGTTGGGCGAACAGGGCTACGAACAGCGCGGGGCGCTGCTGGGCGCGGTTCAGGGGATGCTGCGGCGACTGGCCAACACCGATGAAGGAGCCGCCTGATGGCATTTGTTCCACGCCCCAAACAACAGGAAGTGCTGAACTATCGCGGTGGCTGGATGGGCGTTGCCGCCGTGCCCGGTGCTGGCAAAACGCGCACGCTGTCCGCATTGGCGGCCAAAATCCTGACGGAGATGCCGCTGCAACCCGGCCAGGAAGTGCTGGTCGTAACGCTGGTCAATGCGGCGGTGGGCAACTTTTCCCGGCAGATTCGGGATGCGCTCAAACAACAGGGCATGATTGCCGGGTATGACTACCGCGTGCGGACGCTGCACGGCCTCGCCAACGATATTGTGCGCGAACGTCCCGCGCTGGTGGGCGTGAGTGACGGTTTTACCATCGTGGACGAGCGCGAAGCGGGTGAAATTTTGCGGGCGGCGGCAGAGGCGTGGCTGCGCGGCACGCCTGACCACCTG
>DAOTTY010000182.1:0-11988 GCA_034437575.1 Anaerolineae bacterium
ATGTGCCAACGCACATAATCCCCGCAAGGGGATTGAGACGTGTGACTTCCTCGTGGTTGATGTCGTATTCTGTCAGTGCCAACGCACATAATCCCCGCAAGGGGATTGAGACTAAGCTCTCTATCGAGTTTACTAGTTCCTTGAGGTCTGGGTGCCAACGCACATAATCCCCGCAAGGGGATTGAGACTTGTACTTGCTTGCCGCGTTTCTGCACATGTTTTTTATGTGCCAACGCACATAATCCCCGCAAGGGGATTGAGACTCGTAGTCCTCGTCGGTGTCGATGTAGACGGTGCGTGTGCCAACGCACATAATCCCCGCAAGGGGATTGAGACTCGAGAATACCTCATAGACTTGCGTAGCCTGTACCGCGTGCCAACGCACATAATCCCCGCAAGGGGATTGAGACACAAAAACGCAGGCCTAGACCTGCTAGCGACGGTGTGTGCCAACGCACATAATCCCCGCAAGGGGATTGAGACGGACGATCCAACCTGCATCTACTCCGCAGATTTGGTGCCAACGCACATAATCCCCGCAAGGGGATTGAGACATGGATAAACACGACCCACACAACTACCGTTAGCAAAAGCCCGGTATCTATTCACATTGCCGTGCGAGGTGTAACGAAATGATTTGCAGGGTGATGGGCTGCCACATCGGACAGCCCCTACACAACCCATGTGACCTGTAGGAACGCGCAGCGGCATCAGCCCAACCTTACCAGCCCGAAAGCCTTCGGGTTTTTTGGCGTCCAGGTGAAAAGTGGTCTATGCTTGAGTAGCCAGGCTATTCACAAGGAGCGACCGCGATGAGTCACATCTTCATCAGCTATTCCCGTAAAGACACCCCCTGCGTCCGGCGCACGGTCAACCGGCTGGAAGGGCTGGGTTACTGCACCTGGTTCGACCAGCATTCCATCCCCGACGGCGAGGACTGGCGGCGCAGCATCCAGCAGGGCGTGGCCGGAGCTGCGGCGGCGCTGGTGTTTTGGTCGGCCCACTCAGCAGCATCAAAGTACGTTGCCAAAGAGATCGACCTGGCGTTGGGGCGGCACTTCAGCGCCGACATCCCCATCATCACCCTGCGGCTGGACGACACCCCCCTCAGTGACGCGCTGCGGAACTATCAGGCCCCGGCCTTCAAGGACTGCACCAGCTACGGCCCGTTTGAAAAGCTGCTGCCCTCGCTCCCGGCGGCGGCGGGCCGCCAGTGGGCCGACCTGGACAAGCACATCCCGGTGGCAGAGCAGGCCGGGGCCACGTCACAGGGCGGGATTGTGGTGTATCCGTTGGTGAGGTCGGTTCACGCCCAGGCGGACGTGGTGTGCGATTCAAAAACAGTGGTGCGGGATGTTCTCAAGGACGGTGGGGCCACCGCGATGCTGCTGATTGAGTGCCTGGGCACGCTGAGCGACGACCAGTTTTTGCGGCGGGCTGTGGAACACTTCCGCGCTCAGCACCCGGACGCGCCGCTGCTCGGTTTGCGGGTGCGCGGCCCCGCCGTCAACGACAAGCTGGGCCTGGATAACGACGCGCCCGGCCAGTGGTTGGATGTGGCGCATCTGGCAGGGGATGCCGCCACGCGGTTGTTCGGGCGGGGCAGCAACGCCGCCCTGGATGTGTATGTTGCGGCCCCGGCAGCGCTGGCGCTGGGGATTGGCACGCGGTTCGGGCCGCGCTTCTGGCGGCTGCGGATTTACAACTACAACACGGGCAAGAACAGCTATCACCTCGTTTACGAAACGACAGACATGCCGGAGAATTAGCGCCATGTTTCACGATCTCACGTCAATTGTGGTGGAGGTGCGGGCGGCCCAGGCGACATCACTCACCCGGCACATGGGCCGGGCGATTCAGCATGTGCTGCTGCGGCAGGTGGTGGAACCGTATGACGCGGCGCTGTCTGCGGAACTGCACGACGGCGACGGCCTCAAGCCGTACACGGTTAGTGGGTTGATGCAGCCGGACAGCAACGAGCCGAAGCTCGGCAAGATTGACCCGGGTGACCGCGCCTGGTTCCGCATGGCGGGTTTGTGCCGGGGCATCACGGAGGCGCTGCGTGATTGGGCACTCACGCCGCCGAAGGTGGTGGAGATTGACGGGGTGCCCTGGTGGTTGGAGGAGGTGTATGTCACGCGCAAGGGGCATCACGCGGCGGGCAGCACCAGCTACAAGTCGATGATCGAGCGGGCGGCGGGCGAGCGGCCCCCGCACAAGCTGAACCTGGCGTTTACGATTCCGACGGCATTTCACAGCGCCGGGATGAACCTACCGTTCCCGCTGCCAAGCCTGGTGTTTGGCAGTTTGCTGCGCCAGTGGGAAGCCTTCAGCGCGATCCCGCTGCCGGAGGAGATGACGGCCTTCATTGACTACTACGTGATGCTCCAGCGCTACGACCTGGAGACGGCCATTCTCAGCTTTAAGCACGGCAGTAAGCAGATCGGGTTTGTGGGCACGGCCACCTATGAGGTCGCACAGCGCAATCGCCAATTGGAACGGCGAGACGAAGCAACCGCAGCCGCCCTGGGGGCAGAACGTGACCGGCTGGCGCAGATGGTGGGGATGCTGGTGCAGTTTGGGGACTACAGCGGCGTGGGGATTAAGACGACATCCGGGATGGGCATGGTACGCTGGGCGTGACGAAACTCCCCCCGGTTTTGGTGCAGAGAACGAGTTTCGCACAGTGGCTTGTATGGGAGGGGTTTTGGGGTTATATTGTTGTCAGATGCCTGCGTGAGAAGCGATTTCACGCGATTTGCGCCGAATCAGGTCATCTGGTTCGCGCTTGCGCTGAAATTTTTGGCGGGGTTGCACCGCATGTAATCCCCGCAAGGGGATTGAGACGAGATTAGCGCCTTCAAGATTTGCGTTTTTCATGTGTTGCACCGCATGTAATCCCCGCAAGGGGATTGAGACAGAACACTCAATGCGTCTACCATTTGCGCGGGAGAGTTGCACCGCATGTAATCCCCGCAAGGGGATTGGGACGGTAGGCGGCTATCGTGGTATACCGTTCTGGGTCGTTGCACCGCATGTAATCCCCGCAAGGGGATTGAGACCTTATCGTTATGGAGCGTAACGTTTCGGGACGATTAGTTGCACCGCATGTAATCCCCGCAAGGGGATTGAGACTGCCAGACGTATATGCCGCGCTCTTTGTTGTGCCAACGTTGCACCGCATGTAATCCCCGCAAGGGGATTGAGACCTTATCGTTGAAAAGCGTAACGGTTTCGGACGATTGTTGCACCGCATGTAATCCCCGCAAGGGGATTGAGACTGCCAGGTACTTGTAGGCGTTGCGTCCTTGTGGCTGCCGTTGCACCGCATGTAATCCCCAGGGGCAGCGTCTACGCGCCCCGCAAGGGGATTGAGACTACCTGAATGTGTTCGTTGCCACCCACGAGCCGGAGTTGCACCGCATGTAATCCCCAGGGGCAGTGTCTACGCGCCCCGCAAGGGGATTACCCGCTGCCACTGACCCCAAAACTCCTCTAATTGCGGCTCAACGCTGCTTACGTCGCAGCAGCGCCCCGGAGCGCTGTGCGCAGCGTTTCAATACAGTTGCAATTTTGTTTATGTGAGGTATAGTTGTTGAGTAAATTTATATGCACCCGTTGGGCACGCCTATGGACTACCTCCTCGTCGCTGAAGTCGACAAAATTCAATCGTTTATTTTCCGATCATCCAAGCTGCGCGAGGTGGTGGGGGCCAGTTACCTGCTCACAGACTTTCACGCCGATGTTGAGCATAATCTTGGCCTGCAAGACGACGACATCCTGACAAACAAGGGCGGCAGCTTCCGGTTGCTGTTCCGTTCACAGGCTGAGGCTGTGGCTGCGGGTGAGCGCATCCGGCGCGTGTTTAACGAGGCTGTCAGCGGCTCTATCACCATTGCTCAACCCGTCGAATACAATCCGGGCTGCCCGAAAGCGTCCATTAAGGCGGGCAACCAGGCGCTGCGGCATGCCAAAAGCAGCGGGCGCGCCCCCGAACCCGTTCACCACATGCCGTTCATGGCCCTGTGCGAGTCCTGCGGTGTGGAACCTGCGACCCGTCACACCAACCAGATTCCCACAGATGACACCGAGCAGTACTACTGCGAGTCGTGCATTAGCAAAGCAGAAAAAGCCCACGAAACGCGCAAGTCACCTCACAAAAGTCCGTTCTTCAGCGACATTATCCGGGCTATGGAAGCGGCGGCTGACTGGGAGGGCGGACGGCTCGGCTTCGTGGAAGATGGCGCTTACGATGCGGATACCTACGCTAGCAGTGACGGTTACGTGGCCTATCTGGCGGCAGACGGCAATTCGATGGGGCGCTACTTTGGCAACTGTGCCAATCCGGACGAAGCGAAGAACTTGTCCAGGGCAGTCAATGAGGTCACGACACAGGCGCTTGCCTGCGCGACAGCCCCGCTCATGGAAGCGACAAATCGCGCAACCATGCCGGTTCTGCCGCTCATCCTGGGCGGGGATGATCTGCTCGTGCTTTTGCCTGGGCGCTATGCGTTTGATGTGGCGCGGGTCTACGCTGCTGAATATCAGGTCCGCATGACTGAAGCGATCAAGCAAATTAACCCGAATATCCTAGCCAGTCGAACCCTAGACGACAACGACGACCCCTGTGCGCCAGCGCAGGCTGCTACAGACATGGATGCTTACGCAACAGTGGGCGTTGGCGTGGTGGTGTGCAAATCCAGCTATCCGTTCCGTATGGCGCACACCTACGCCGAGCACCTGCTCGACATCGCAAAAGACTACGCCAAATCTGTCGAGGTGGGGCAATCCGCGTTGTGCATGGATGTGATTCTGCGGAGTGACCTGATGACTGAACCAGAAAAGATGGCGACATTTACAGTGGAGGACGCCATAGACGCACTCGAAACCCGCGCATGGCTGGCTCAACTATCCGGTTCGGCTCGGAATCGCATCCGTAAGGGTGTTACTAACGAGGAACGCTTGAAGGACATCATGCGTCGGGTGCGGCAGGTCAACCCAACAGTGGCCGAAGCATTCAGGGAGCATCGACAGCACCACGGCAGTTCGGATTTCAGGCAAATTGTTACCCTGTATCCGTTTATGACCCCGCTCCCCTTCGTGTTGGAGGCCGATAATGCAGCTTCAGTTTGAGCTTGAATTTCTATCTGACTGGCACATCGGGGCTGGGCACGGCACGGCAGATGGAACCGACAGCGCCATTGAGCGTGACCCGGATAACATACCCATCATCACAGGCTCGACGCTAAAGGGCTTATTCAGAGATGCCCTGCTCAAGCTCGAAAGCCTGGAGTCAACTCCCGATATTGCGGGTGACACTCTGGCCGATCAACTCCTGGGGCGTCCGAATTTGGAGAGCCGTTTTCGTTTTCGCAAGGCGCGGCCAATCACCTTCCCGGAACTCACTTCCAATCGACAGCCCCTACCCGATGACTTCACGGTGATTGTGCCCGGCGTCCGCGTAGACCCATGCACTCGCCGCGCCGAGGATGCGAAACTGTTCCAGAAGGAAATGGGTGCCCGCAGCCTTGCCTTTCACTTCACTGTGGACGGCACGGGTGAAGCGACCGTTGAAGACGCAATGTGGCTGGTGGCTGCTGCACGGATGATACGGCGGCTCGGTGGTGGACGCCGACGGGGTGCGGGGGCTTGTCGCATCAGGCTGACTGACCCCGATTTGCAAGCTGCCTACCTGGACGGATTTGAGCAGGTTCTCCGTGGTCAATCCCCGTCACTCCCGGCAGCAGCATTTGCGCAGCCACTGGTTGACGATCTAAGTCTAGCCGCAACGGGTAAGCGCTTCCGCCTCATCCTGCTGACAGAAGAGCCTGTCGTTATCTCGGAGAGGCCCCTTGCTGGCAACGCCTTCACCGGGAAATGGTCGATACCGGGGAGCGCTTTACGTGGTGCCATCGCATCCCGTGCCCGACCCAACACGCTTTCAGAGGATGAATATCGGGTTTTCTGTGATTTGTTTATTCACGGAGGGGTTAGCTTCCAATCTGCGCTGCCCTTACACCTGACCGAGGATAAATCAGCAGGGTATATCATTGATGCAGTGCCGAGTGGGATCGTCAAGAACCCTGAAGATGATACCATTCGCTCTGTTTTGGATCCTGAAACACCTGTTGGCTACAAGCGCTACAGTAAACGGCATGTCACGGGGCATGGCTTGCAAAGATCAGAGCTACAGCGCTTGTCGCGGGTGCATGTGCAAATCGACCCGGAGACGCAGCGTGCTTCCGACGGTGATCTGTATTCCTACGATGCCATTCCCACCGGAACCCACCTCATGTCAGAGATTACGCTGGACGAGAACACCGCATGGGCTGATCTGGCTCAACTGGCCGACCTACCGCTCCGCCAGCCCTTTGATTTGTATCTTGGCAGGGCATTGTCGCGGGGGTATGGGTACTGCCGCGTTTGGCTCGAACCGCTGGCTACCAATGCGCCGCCGCTGGCATGCCCCGTCCCTCTTGAGGTTCGCCGTGAAACGACAGATGATGGCACGTTATACCTGACCCTTGTCTCAGACACTATCATCGTTGATGCCTGGGGCCGCGCTGTGCGTCAGTTCGAGGATGATTGGTTGAGCGCTGCCCTGGGCGTGTCCGTTTCTGTACGCTCGCAGGTGGTTACGCCGGTGACGGTGGAGGGATGGGATGCCCGCTCAGGGATGCCAAAGTGGCGCGATACGGCGCTGGCGAAAGGGTCATCGGTTCGGTTAGAGCTAAACGACACCGGGGGGTTGGCCCAAAGTCTGGCTGAGGTTGAACGCATCGGTATTGGTCTCAGGCGCAATGAGGGTTTCGGGCGCGTTGTCTTCAATCACCTGTTTCACACCACGCAGAACCAAGCGGATGTGGAGTCAACCGCTATCCCCGATGTTTTGCGCCAACCTGACCTTGGCGGTGCCACGCGCACGCATTTTCTGGCCGATTGGGAAGCTATCCTGAACGAACACCTGCAGGTTCATTACTTTACATCAGAACCGTATCGAGCGTTGGCGTATTTTCTTTATGAAAGTCCCCCACCTAATGAAGAAGCAGCGGTTCAGTATCTACGCAATGAGTTGGGCAACAACCCCTACCGCGAGAAGGACAATCGGTACAATGCCGCAGCAATGCGTCACCTGAGCGATTTTTTTCTTGCTCTGGCGGACCCACAGATGTTCCCGGCGGATTATTGGAATGAGGGGGTTCGGATGCTCGCTCGAAGATTGATGACCCTGGTCAAACAGGTAGAGTCGTAGAAGGGGCATAGATATGTATCAAGTTGAGTGTTGCGGGTTCTTTCGCACCGGGCTGCACATTGGCAGTGGTACGGAAGACGTGACCCAGCGTGCTTTCCGTCGCACAGCGGATGGGCATGTTGTAGTACCGGGAACCTCGCTGGCAGGCACCATTAGAACCCACCTCACACGTTTGGTTCCGGCCATGACTGCACTTGAAAGTGATGGGACAAAAATCATCTGTGACGCGCTGCTTGCCAACCCGCCAACTGAGGACTGTAAGTGTATCGTCTGTCACCTGATGGGCGACATCAACCCACAGCCTATCGTCCGGGCGAAGACTGGGGAAGCGGCTGGCACACGCGCCTCACGGCTGACGATTTCTGATGGTCTTGTAGAAAGTCATAAAACATTCGTCCAGGACGGGGTTAGCATTGATCGTGCAGATGGCACCGCAGCCCGTGCTCAAATGGCAAAGTACGACCAGGAAGTGCTGCGGAACGCCCAACTCTGCTTTTCGGTGTCATTAGAGGATGCGAACGATCTTGATCAGATGTTGGTGCGGCTCATTCTCGATGAGATGTTCGCCGGGCATGTTTATCTAGGGGGTAGCAAGGGGCGCGGCCTGGGTGCATTTACATTGCAGTCTGCCCGTCCAACCCAACTCAACCTCAATGATCCGGCTCACCTGTTGCACTTTCTGCGTGAAGACTTCCCTGATTCACCCGAGGTGAGATTGCCACGTGCGCTGGGGCGCACACATCACGCCAGCTATAGGCGTATCATCGGAGCCAGCGCCCAGCCCGATTTGAGCCTGTCAAGCTGGGTTCGGATTGATGTACCGATGAAGGGCACAGGCTTCTTCATGACGAACGATCAGACGCGGGCTAACTTGAACGGCTTGAATCATTATGCACTGCCAGTTTTACCGGGTGCCAGTATACGGGGTGTGCTCCGCAGTCATGCTGAGCGTATTGCGCGGACGATTGCCAACCAAAATAGTGCTGATGAAGATGATTTTCTATCTCGTCTACCTGCCGCTTATCCGCAAGCGGGTCAGCGTGACCAAACTGCTGATGAACAGCGGCGGTTGGTGCCCCTAGAGTCAACAGCTTCTCGTCTTCAGCGTGATGAAGGCATGAGCGAAGCAGATCGGGAAGCGCCTGAATATGAATGGTTCGATCTTGCCGAACGTCTGTTTGGTACGACCTACTTTGGCAGTCGGTTGATGGTTGAGGATGCTCCGCTTACTATAGAAGCACCGCCTAAGGTGCTGGACTTCCTGGCGGTGGACCGGTTTACGGGAGGCGGTGCAGATGGGGCTAAATTCGACGCGCTGGTTTATTGGCAGCCTGAATTCACTTTGTCCCTCTACCTGGAAACGCCGCAGCCGTGGGAAATCGGTTGGCTGTTGGTCGTCCTGCGCGACCTTATAGATGGCAGACTGCGCTTTGGCTTTGGATCAGCAAAAGGCTTTGGTGCGGTCAATGTGCTTGGTACCGCTGTCACACTGGGCTGGACATACGATGCAGCATTTCCGATAGATGATCTTAGACTCATTCCGCAGCCCCATGTGGAAGGCTACTTCTACCAGGCAACATATGACAGCTTCGCCGCACTGCCGATAGAACTCCGGCGCGGTTGGAATGCGGCCTGGCTGGAGACAGTCACGAACTTTACAACGACCGACGTGTTCACCAGCGCACATCTCACCAATGATCCTTACTGGGGCCGGCAGAGTGATGGGCCAGCACTGCATGAAATCTATGGGGTGGGGTGATGATCGAATTCACCAGTGCAAACCTGCAATTGGAGGGGGGGCGGTTCGACATCACCGAGCATTTGCCCAGTGATTACGTCAAGCTGGTTGATTCGGATGCCCTTCGGTTTGGCATCGTAGAGACTGTTCGTCATGGCGCTCTGTTTGGTTCGTCAGCAAATCTGAGCGTTGATGACACGACGCTCACCAGGTTGCATCTGTTCGGTCCAGGTGGTGATTTTACGCTGCGGCGCGATGCCAATCAGTATTACTGGCGCTACATTGGCTATAACACCATATCTTTCCCCACTTCCGGTCGCGATTTCTGGGAGGCATCTGCCTCTAACTCGAAACTGCGCGTTGATGATGGTGCGCCGATATTTTCGATGCTGTGGGGCAAGCACACTGACGCAGATCAATGGTATGAAGATCGGGTTGGACGAGCGCGGTTAACCTATCCGGTTGGGGGGCAGCCATCCCGCGTACTGCTTTGCAGCTATCGTCTGGAAACTGCGGACGATCACCTCGCCTCACACCTCGTTGCTTACTGGTCGACCGCCATTATTAGCGCCAATGAAAAAACCGGAGTGCCACCATGTCCGATTTCCTGAATCCGTACAACTTTGTTCGATGGCTAGAACCGCCGACACCACAGACGCCAGAGCAACATCTGCTATGGCGGTGCCCACCCCCACCGCATGACCGCTATATTGGCTTGAGTGGACGGATCAGGTGTACGCTGACAACGAAGACGCCGCTCTTTGTCAGCGAAGGCCAGCCTGTGGAACACGACAAAGAGAAAGACCATTCAACTTATGCTTTCCTTGAAGTCGATGGACAGCCTGTGATTCCGGGTACGGGCCTGCGTGGGGCCATCCGCAGCGTATTTGAAGCCGTTACCAACTCGCGGTTGGGTGTGTTCGACGGTGAAACGCCGCTGACGTACCGCATGTCTCCGGGTTCGGCGCTTGGCCTGGTACCCGGGCGCGTTGAGAAAGACAGTCAAGGCAATTGGACTTTGCGTTTACTGACCGGTCACAAGAAAATCCGCGATCGTGAAACCTATGCGGCATGGATACCACGCTATCCCAACGGCAATATCCTCAAGAAATCTGACACGCGGAAGCACCGTCATTACGTTAGCAAGAACACTCGAACGGCTATCCCAAAAGACTGTGGAAAGGACGGGGAGCCTTGCTTCGCTGCTGTCAGTCAGGTTCGCAATCGCGGCTTTCCTCACTATGAAGCTCACTTCATTCACTCAAATCGGGCGGAAGTGGAGAAAGTTGCCAATCAGTACGATGCAGAAGTACTCGAAGGCTATGTGTACCGGACTGGCTTGAATGCGGACGTAAAGCAGTACGAGCGGTTTTTCTATGTTAAGGGTAAGCCTCAATTTGCTGCGTTTGAGAGGCATCAAGATGGTAGTTACCTGGCGTTCACAGCGTATAACCAGCTTTTGGCGGATTATCACAAGCGACAAGAAGAAATTAAAAACAGTCTGACCTCACAGTCTAAGGATAGTGGGCGCAAGCTGGAACCCAGCCACTTCATCAAAAGCAAGCAGCCCTGGTCAATTGATGTAGGCTCGCTGGTGTACGCCAAACTAAAACAGCGTGGTAAACATCACGTTGTAGAAGCTCTGTACCCGGTAAATATCTCGCGTGCGACGTATGACACGCCTCCGGGAGTGCTGCTGCCAGAGGCATTCCATCCTCCGAAGCGTATGGACACGTTAGGCATGGCCTCGCGGGTGTTTGGGTGGGTTAGCCAGGATGCGGATGAACGGCGTGAAGAACGTGTGGCCTACAAGGGGCGGGTTAGCTTTTCCCATGCGACCTTCGTGGATGGAGAGCGCTTACCGGATATGACCCTGAGCATATTGGGGACGCCCCATCCGACTGCAGTTGCGTTTTACCTGGAAAACTCATTGAGCAAACAGGTTGCCGAGGCGAAACGGCAGGACAAACACGGCTATGACACACCGGATGAAAATCTACGGCTGCGGGGACGTAAGTTCTACCGGCATCACCCAGTGTGGACCAAGCAAGAAGCTACTACAACAGACAAGTCTAACCAGAACCGCACGATACGTGGTGCCTTTGACGCTAACTCGAAGTTTACGTTCACAGTTGATTTCGAGAATTTTCACCCGCTGGAACTAGGTGCATTGTTGTGGACGCTGCGCCTGCAAGAAGGCGATTGGCGTGGCTATCACCGTGTGGGCTATGGCAAGCCACTTGGTTTGGGTAGTGTGCAAATTACAGTGGATGATTTGCAATTGTTTGATGTTGACCACCGCTATTTGAATGCGGATTTCATAACACAGGATGACACCGCACCGTTGTCTGCACACGAACAAGCGGACAGATACATTGAAGAATTTACGAATGCATTCCTGGCCCTCTACGCTCCGACCTATGGTGTGTCGTCCTTCAGGACGTTGCCAAACATCAGTGATCTGTGTGTGCTGCTTGGGGAAAAAGGTGATAATTTACCCATCCATTATCCGCGCCCACAGCGCTCCGGTGACAATGATAACGAGGGTTTCCGCTGGTTTGCTGAAAGCACCGAGGAACTGTCACCCACTCAGCATGACAAAGGACTGCGATACCTGAACAGGCGGAAATGATTAAAATAATGCGAAAAACAGTGTTGAACTCGCTGATTTGTGTATAAATTGGCGATTATTCACCGATTTTCTCCCTAAAACTGCCCCAAACCTGACTACGCTCAAATTAGGCAAAATACAAAATAGCCACACCCATTACATTTTGCCTGCAATCTCAAGATTTATGGGTGTTTGCTCATCCGGATCACCCAGCGGGTGCGTTCCCCTCGTGTGAGCCTGCCATTCAGTTGCACGGGTTTGACCTTTGTCGTCACGCGCTCAATCACGGCAAAACCCTGAATCTCTACCCGACCTTCGTTATATAGCCCCTCGCGCATAACTTCGACGGCAGCTTCCAGCACTTCTTTGACCTGCTCATTCGTCAAC
>DAOTTY010000183.1:0-51852 GCA_034437575.1 Anaerolineae bacterium
CGCCTACACCGGCCTGTGCTTACTGGCGGTTAACGCTTAACCGCCTTGCCATCAGTTAGTCGGGGAGGGCGGCATACACAACACCTCATCCAATCTGTAGCGAACCGGTAAAACTAAAAGGCATCACTGCTGGCAGCATCGCTCGCCAAATCCGCGATTTGCTCGCTGTTGGCATTGGGCAGGTAGGCATAATCCCCTTGCAGCCACTCCGCTAACTGACGTGCCTCACCCCGGCTTAAAAAGCTGCGTTTGGTATCTACCACAATGGCATGGATGTTGTACTGTGCTAGCGATGTACCAAGCTGTTGCAGTTCGTCCTGCGGGTCGCTTTCCGGCTTCAGCTTAACGTTACCGCGCCCATCGGTAAGCAGGACGAGAACGGTTTGCATCACACCTTTGCGCCGCGCCTGCTCTGCGACGGTCATAGCCATCACCAACGCGGACGCCAGCGGTGTGCCGCCGCCGGTGGGCAACAGGTCGAGTTCACGCTGGGCCAGTTCCACGCTTTGCGATGGGGGTAACAGTAAATCGGCCTGTTCGCCGCGAAAGCCGATCAACGCCACCTGATCGCGGTTGACGTAGGCGCGTTCCAGCAGTTTTTGCACCGCCCCCTTTGCCTGCCGCATTCGGTTAAGCGCCATACTGCCGCTGGCATCCACTGCCAGGCAGAACAGCACCCCCGCTTTGCTTTGGTATTGTTTAACGCGCACATCGGACTTCCGCAGGGCAATGTGGCCGCCAGCTTCGGTGCCGCGTATGCGCTGCCAGGGGATGGCGGCGCGTAAGGTGGCGGGAATGTCGATGCGGGCGCGATTCATGTCCCCAGGCACACTGCGGATAAAGCGCCCGCGCTGGCCGCTGGTTTTGCCCCGTGAGCCTGAGCGCGACTTCCGCAGCTTGTTGAACGGCAGGTCTTCGATGATTTCGGGGAGTTCGCTGGCCAGCGCTTCGAGCAACAGATCGTCGGGCAGGGCCATTTGTTCCGGCTCGCTGTCGTCGGGGTCGTCGGGGTCATCTTCCGGGTCGTCGGGGTTGTTTTCCGGTTCTTCCGGCTGATCTTCGGGCGGTTCTGGTGGGGGTGGCGGTGGGGGGTCTTCTTCCTCTGGCGGGAGTTCTGGCGGCGTGGGAATTTGGGTGGCACGCGGCAGGATGACCAACCGGGCGGCAATTTCTAAATCCTCGTCGTCTACAGCTTCGCGCATGGCCAGTGCTGCCGATGCTCGCGCCGCGTGGGTGGCAAACAGGTCAACGCGGTGGCCCTCGGCCCCATATTGAAGCGCCGTCACGCTGAGGTAAGCGATTTGCTCGTCGCTGATGGTGACGTGGGGCAACTGCTCGCGTGCGGCCAAAATCACACCGCGCAAGAAGTCGGTATCTTCTTCCCAGGCGGCGGCATCACCGAGCAAGTTTTGCCGGATGACGTTCTGGCGCTGCTCGCTATCTGCGGATGAGGGCAGCGTGACCAGCAGGCCCATACGGTCTAACAGGTGGCGGCGCGGCACGCCTTCTTCGGGGTCGTATGAAGCAATCAGGCTGAAATCGGCGGTGGGGCGCTGGCTAACCCCTTCGCGTTCGATTTGTACCACGCGCTCATCCAACACGGTGAGCAGCGTGTTGACGGTGCTGTCTTGCAGCAGGTTCACGCCGTCCACGTAGGCAATGCCACCATGAGCGCGCACCAACAACCCTGGGCGCAGCACCATCCGGCCCGCGCTGAGGGTGGCTTCTAAATCCAGGCCGCCCACCAGATTTTCAATCGACGCGCTGGTTGGGACATCCACAAATGGCACATCCAGTAGCGCTTGAATCCCCCGTGCCAAACTTGACTTGCCCGTCCCGGCGGTGGCAGCCAGGGCGACCCCGCGTAACCGGGGTTCTACGGCCAACATGAGCAATGCCTGCTGCGCGAGGTCCAGGCCAACGAGGGCCGGGAAGGGGAGTTGTTGAGTGGGGGATTTCATGGGTACCTGTCATATAACAGTCGGTTTTCAAATAAGATGGGTCACCTATGTTGGGCTAGCACCACAGGATAGCGTGGACTCGCAGTTTGCTGCTCCCCCTTCTTTACCAGGGCGAAGGGGGATTGAGGGGGGCGAATGCGTTATGCCCACGTATACCCGGTGCCTGAGTCATTACCGGTGAGGGCAGCGTCGTGGCGCGTCCATAGCGTGCTAGTTCCCGTCTTCGGCCTCTGGGTCTGCCGTGAGTTGTTTGTCCTTGCGGCGCTTGATGGCGCTGGTGTGATAGGTGGTATCGGCAAAGTACTCCGGGTTGGTTTCCCGCAGGTTACCAAGCTGATCCTGTGTAAGCACCTTAGACTCGTCAAAGTCCAGGTCAACGGTCATCTGCATACCGTTGGTGTGGACGCGGCCAATATCGTAGAAGCGCTTGGTGAACGTCGTCTTGGCGAACGCCTTCAAGCAGCCCAGCATGTAACGCCGCTTGAACGGGTCACGAATCCACGGGTAGCTGAAGAACGTCTTATAGGCGTAAAAGCGACCATAGCAGCGCAGCACATGCTTGAGCACGTCTTCGCGCTCCATGTTTTCCGGCTTCATGATGGGTGTGACGAAGTTGTATTTGGAATAGTCACGCACTTCTACGCGGTCGCCCAGTTCCTCGAACAGTTCGGCAAACGGCCAGGGTGTATACATATTCCAGTTGGCCATGTCCGGTGCCCAGTCCATTGCCATCTTGAACGTTTCTTCGATGGTTTCTGGCGTTTCGGTTTCCATGCCCATGATGAACTGGGCTTCGGCAACCATGCCCGCGTCTTTAATCAACTGGACGGCACGTTTGTTATCTTCGATGGTCGTTTCTTTGCGGAAGCGGTTCAGGTTGAGCTGGCTGGCGGCTTCCGTGCCCAGGGAAACGTGAATCAACCCGGCCTTACGGTAAAACGGCAGCAGTTCCTCATCGCGCAGGATGTCCGTCACGCGGGTGTTGATGCCCCAGTGAACATTCAGGTCACGGTCGATGAGTTCCTGGCACATGGCAACGAACTTGCGCTTGTGAATGGTCGGTTCTTCGTCTGCAAGGATGAAGAAGCCCACGTTATGCTCTTTAACAAGCATTTCGACTTCGTCTACGAACAGCTTGGGGTCGCGCACGCGGTAGTCGCGCCAGAACATCCACTGGGAGCAGAAGCGGCACGTAAACGGGCAGCCCCGCGCAAAGTTGGGCACGGCCACGCGCACATTCAACGGGACATAAATGTACTTATCCCACTCCAGCAGGGACCAGTCTGGCGTGAGCGTATCAATTGCTTTGAGCGGCGGTTGGGCGGGCGTGGCAACCGTCTGGTTATCTTCGATGAAGGCCAACCCTTTAATCTCGCGGCGTTCCTGAAGGTCTTTACCGGCTTTGATGGAGTGCATCAGGTTGACAATGATCTCTTCGCCCTCACCGCGCACGATGTAGTCAATCCAGGGGGCTTCTGACAGAATTTGCATGTACATAAACGTAGGGTGAATGCCGCCGAGAATCGTCTTGGCGTTGGGCAGCTCTTCGCGGGCCATCTGTAATACGGACTGCGCCTTGTAGATCATCGGTGTAATGGCCGTTGTCAGCACGGCGTCTGGCTGGTTTTCGCGGATGATCTCGCGCAGTTGGTCGTCGGGGATGTAGTTCGTCATCGCGTCGATAAAGCGAATATTATCGTAACCGGCGCTTTTCAAAGCGCCGCCAATGTAAGCCACCCAACTTGGCGGCCAAAAACCGGCGATTTCAGCACCCCCGGCATGGTAGTTTGGCTGGATTAGCAGGATACGCATTCGATTAACCTCTCGAACTTAACTGTATTCAACAATGTACTCACAAAGATTCGGGTTATCAGGCGCGGCATACACAAAGTACACACACGCCTCGGCGTCGATCAGGCTGTGAACCAGCCGCTCGAACGTACCACCGTAAAAGCCGCTGGCCGCCCCAACGGGGTGAATGCTGCTCACCACGCGGATGACGGCTCGATCACCAAAGCCATAAGAAAAGGCCCCACTTCCCACAAACGTCCAGGCGTTTTTGCTAACGGCCAGCAGCAGCAGGCGCATGGCCAACCCCTGCGACCCCCACGGATGCGACAAGAAGCGCAGCAGCCGTTGGAACAGCCCCGGTATGCGATGGGCCAGCAGATAGTCTGCCGTGAGTGCCCCACTGCGGTGCAGCACACGGCGGGCGCAGTCTTCGCCCAGCGCGTCCGCCATTGCCTGCACCAGCCGGTCAAACTCGCATTCGGGCACCATGTCGGCGGGATGCTCATCCATCAGCGACAGTTGGCCGCTGCGGGCGAGAATAGCCGCCGTCTGGTCATCGTCGTAGATGGCCCGCAGCGCCGTCACCGTTTGGATCAGGGCATTGGGGCCAATCTGGGCGTTTGTGGGTGCGGTCTTATGTAGCATGGACCCCTTCCATTTGGTCTTCTAAGTTACCGTAGATTTCTGTCAACTGCTCAAGCATCTCGTCGCCAGCATCCCAAAAGCCTCGCGCACTGGCTTCGAGCAAGCGGCGGGCTATCGCAGCAGCGGCATGTGGATTGGCCTTCGCCAGGCGGTCACGCATCTCGTCATCCAGTAAGAACGTGGTTGCAATGTCCCGATAAACCCATCCCTCAACAGCATCAGTCGTGGCGCTCCACCCATAGGTGTTGCTCACACGGGTTTCAATCTCAGAAACCCCTTCGTAGCCGTGAGTGAGCATGGCTTCGTACCACTTGGGGTTCAGCAACTTCGCCCGCGATTCGATGCGAACCATCTGCTCTAGCGAACTGAGCCGCCCATTAAGTGAGATGGCGTCTGCAACAAGAACGGGGGGACGCTTACCGCTGTACTTCTCAACACTCTTTGTAACCCCACCCAGGTATTCATAGTAGTGATCTATGTCATTGATGCCGACTTCAAAACTATCAATGTTCTGGAAGGTGGCCCCCACTGTGCTAAGCGACCGCTCCATAACGTGGCGGGCGTCGCGCCAGCCATCCGTGCTGTAAGCGTAGCTTTTCTGGCTTACGAAGGCTTCGCTGAGTTCTTCGTCACTTTCCCAGTTGCTGCTTTCCACCAGGAAATTGACGTTGGCCCCGTAGTTCCCCGGTGCATTGGAATACACCCGGATGGCGGCCTCATCAAACGGAATGTCCAGGTCGGCAGCGTGGGCCAGCGTGTGCTTACGCACGTAGTTCCACTCGTCGGGTTCAGGGGCCTCAGCCGCGAGACGCACGGCCTTGTCAATCAGGTTCATCTGGTGGCGCAGCAAGTCGCGGAAGATGCCGCTAACGGTCACCACCACGTCAATGCGTGGGCGGCCTAGCTGCTCCAGCGGGATGAGTTCGACATCGGCCACATTGCCCATTTCATCGTTGGTGGCGCGGGCACCCAGCAGCCACAGTACCTGCCCTACGCCCTCGCATTCGCTCTTGAGGTTGTCAGTCCCCCACAGCACCATAGCAATTGTTTCCGGGATGCCGTCTTCCTGCTTTTGCAAATGCTCCAGCATCACGTCCACCAGGTCTGCACCGGTTTGCTGGGCGGCGGGCGTAGGCACCCGGAACGGGTCTAGCCCGTGAATGTTGCGGCCTGTGGGCACCACTGCCGGGTTACGAACCACATCATTGCCCGGTGACGGCGCGATGTAGCCGCCAGACAGCGCTTTGAGCAGGCCGTTCACTTCCTGCTCGTCCGTGATGCGGCCCAGCAGGTCGTACAGGGTGGCCCACAGTTCGCGCAGCGTGCCAGGGCGAATGCCGCCCCGGTTGTCCAGGTAGCGGTCGGCTTCGATGGTATCGAGGATGCCGTCGTGTGACGCGGCGACCATCATGCCAACGGCGTTGTGGGTAATCACATCCACCTCATGCCACTGTTCCTGGGCTTCTACATCCGTTTTGAGCAGCTTACGCAGCTTCTGGAAGTCCCAGCCGTTACCCGCCGCAATCATGTTGGGCAGCGGGGACAGATTCTTCCCTGTGTGGCCATCACGGGTCTGGGTAAAAGCCGCCGCCAGCGACAGAATGTCCACGAGTTCAACATCTTCCGGGGACTTGCCCAAAATGTGCAGCCCCATCGGAATCATGCGGTGTTCAACCTGAATCAGTTCATAGCTGACGGTGGCGACGTACTCGGCATCATCGGGTGCTTCCACAATGATACCGATGCGCTCCGCCTGCACCCGGATGTCCTCAACCAGTTCGGGGCGTGGGTGCTGGTTGTAGCTGTCGATGCTGTCTTTGAGCAGGCGCAGGCCCTTATACAGCCCGGCCTGCTGAAGCGGCGGCACCATGTAGCTGACCAGCGTCGCCCCCCCTCGGCGTTTGGCAATCGTCGCCTCTGACGGGTTGTTGACGCTGTAATAGTAGAAGTTGGGCATGGCCCCAATCAGGCGCGGCGGCCAGCATTCGGTACTCATGCCCGCCTGCTTACCCGGCATAAACTCCATTGCGCCGTGCGTGCCAAAGTGGATGACCGCGTTAGCGCCGAATACATGCTCAATCCAGGTGTAAAAGGCAGCAAACCCGTGATTGGGCGCAGCGTCTTTAGACATGAGCATACGCATGGGGTCGCGTTCGTAGCCGAAGCTGGGCTGAATGCCCACAAACACATTACCGAACTGCATCCCCAGGATGTAGAAGTTTTGGCCGTCGTTAAGCAGTTCGCCCGGTGCATAGCCCCACATCGGCTCCATCTCAACGTGATACGGGAACAGGTCGCGGTATTCGTTGACGGGCAGCTTGGCCCACACGTTGCCGTCGGTGCCATAGGTCGTGGCGTTGCCCTCGATAATTGACACCCGCAGCGCGTCGGCGTCGGCGGGCACATCGCCTACGTCGTAGCCACTATCGCGGAGTTCGCACAGCAGGCGGTATAAGCTCTGGAACACGTCCAGGTAGGCGGCGGTACCGATGTTGCCCAGTGTGGGCGGGAAGTTGAACAGCACCACCGCGACTTTCTTGTGGGCATCTCCCGTCCGCTTGAGGCTGACGCGCATGGCGATGCGGTCAGCAGCATAATTCACCTGGGAATCAATGGAGATGAACTTGTCGCTGCCTTCGGTTGGCCCACCAAACACGAGCGGTTCGGCGCTGCCGTCTAGCTCTGGGATGGCCATATTCATGGCGATTTGCATGGGGGTGAGGCCGGTGTCGTCGCTCTGCCAGTCTTCTACCCGCTGGAACGACAACGGAATCATGTCCAGGTAGCCCACGTCCAGCGCTTCTAACGACACACGCGCTTCGTCGGGGCGGCTTTCTGCCATGCCGCCTACCAGCGAAAAGCCCGCCCCGTTCAGCAGCAGCTCAACCGAGGGCTTGCCCGCAGGCGTCTTATAAAACTGGTCAATGGCCGGGCGGAAGTCCAGGCCCGCACTGTAGGCTGTTCGCACTTCCAGGTTACGGGCTTCCATTGCGCGGATGAGCGCGTCCAGGTGGCCGGTGTTGCCACTTAGAATCACAGTCCGCAGCGAGAGCAACCCGACAGCCCCGCTCGAACTGCCGTTGACGGCCAGCCCACGACTTTTGCGCCACTTGTGATAGCTGGCCAAATCGGGGAACGGTGCGTCAGCGTCCGGGTGATAGATGGCAGCATCCGGGTAGTGGATGGGGTCTTGCACCGGCAGGGTATCTTCACAGCCGGGCACATAGCGCGTGACGAACATAGCCAGCATACGGCGCAGGTTTTCCGGCGAGCCGTGCATCCAGTAGCTATGCACGCTGATGTAAGTATGCAGGTCTTTCGTTTTGCCGGGGATGAACTTCATGATTTTGCTCAAGTTCCGCAGCATGGCCAACTGGCGCTTGCCTTCACCGTGACCCCCCTTCGGGCGCAGTTTCTTCATCCAGCGGCGCAGTACAGACGGCGCTTCATCTTCGTCTTTGGGTGCTAGCGAGAGCTTGCCCAGGCGCGTGCAGCGAATGAGCGAGGGGTTGCTAGTGATGATGCAAACGGGGGTGTCTAATTCTGCAAAGATGGTTTGCAGCGGGCGCACGAGTTCTTCACCAAACAACATGGAGCCGAAGATCAGGTCGGAGCGGGCAGCATCTGCGGCGAAGCGCTCTAGCGCTTCCTTTCCTTTAAGCGAGTTGACATCATATAGCCCAAGATGAAGGTCAATACCGTGTTCGGTTTGTATTTGATGGGCAGCTTCACGCAGGGCTGCGTTGTGATTTCCGTCCATCGTCAAAAAAAGAAAGCGCATCTGTTTGTTCTCCAGCATTGATTGCGTCTAGGTGTGGTTAAGGAGATGGCGGGGGCCAGGCTGATTGCCTGACCCGCGTGTACTAAGGTTTAGTCACCGGCAGCGGGGGCGGCGCTAAGGTCGGAATAGTTAGGGAAGCCCTCTAGCCCCTTCCAGCGTGTTTCCTCTGTCGTAACATCCGGCTTCATGAAGTAAATCTGGACGATGTGACGGAAGATGCCCAGCCGGTACCCCTGCGCCTTGATAAAGTCGAGCGGGTTGTTGCTGCTGGTCACCTGCTGCAATTTCGTGTCCAGCTCAACGGCGGCGTCCATGTGTTCCCAAAACTTGGGGTCTTCTACCGGGATGGTTACCGGGAAGACCTGCGTGGTGATGTCACGGGTGAGCTTAATCACACGCCGGTCATACTCGCGCCAGTCCAGGCCCAGGGCTTCATAGAACTTGTGGCGGCGGGCGTCGTTCAGGTACATGGTGGCATAAACGGCCAACTGGAAGAAGCGAATCCACAGGCGGTTGCCGCCTTGCAGCAGTTCCGGCTGGCTCCGCATCAAAATAGCGAAGAACTCGCCGTGACGGTATTCGTCATTGCACCACTCTTCAAACCACTTGAAAATGGGGTGGATGATGTTTTCGGGGTTCTTTTCCAGGTGGCGATAGATATTGATGTACCGCGCATAGCCGATTTTTTCTGACAGGTAGGTGGCGTAATAGATGAACTTCGGCTTGAAGTGGGTGTACTTTTTGCGCGTTTGCAGCATATGCAGGTCAATAGCCACGTTGAGGTCGCCCATCGTCTTGTTGAGGAACCCGGCGTGGCGGCCTTCATCGCGGCTCATGTACTGGAAGATGGCCTTCAGCGTGGGGTCTTCCAGATTTTTGACCATTTCCGCATACAGCAGGCAGCCGCTAAATTCAGCGGTGCAGCTTCGCTCCAGGAATTCGACAAACATCTCGCGTTCGGGCATGTCATCGAAGTTGGCTTCAAACTCTTCGTTGCGCTTGAAGTGGCCCCTGTTGTAGTCGTGCTTGAATTCGTCGCGCACCCACTCCATCTCTTTGCGCATGTGCTCATAGTCTAAGCCGTCCACCTCGTCAAAGTCGGTGGTGTAAAAACGCGGATTGAGTACGGCGTCTTTTATCGCGTGACGGGTTGTCCCGCTGAGTTCTGGCATTTCCATTGGTCTTAGCCCTTCCCATAAATCTACAGATAAAAGTTGGTTTGTGTCGTCTCACTGCGAACGAGGCCGTTTGGCCCGTCCCCCCTACAATGTGACGTGCGTTCGGGTCTACTCACCTTGTGGGCGAAAAACCTAACATTAATTGTCCTCGATGAGTTCAGTCACCTCGACGATGCTGCTGGTTTTAATCAGGTGACGGTTGAGCCAACTGGCACGGTGCAGGTGAACCGGGCTGGTGTAAGACATCTCGCCGCCCTCGGTACGCCCATCTTCCAGGGCGGGCAATTCCAGGATATGGACGGTATCGCCCGGTAGCACTTCCAGGTTGTTGGGCAGGTCCAGGTGCAGGTGAAAGTGTTCATGCTCACTTTGCAGCCGGACGGTGCCTTCCGTTTCGATGACGACTTCGTAGCGATACCACTGATATAGGGCTGCGCCAGCCAATACGACGGCCAATACAGTTAGAAATGCGATCATTTTTGCCTCTCAACCTTTAAAGCGTTACGCTTGCTTCCGTGCTGCTTCCAGCAATTTAACGTGATAAAAGCCATGACTGATGGACGTGGTACGTTTGACGACCATGCCCGCATCGGCTAGTGCCCCTTCAACGACGTTATCAGGGATCATTTGCAATTCCTGGCGGCGCTGCCCCTGCGGGAAGTGCCCGCCAATCCAGAATAGGGCCGCCATCAAGCGGCTGTACGGCGCATAGGTGAACAGTAAGGGGCCGTTAGTGGCCTGCGCCAGATGTTGCACAACGGGTACAAGCGTATCTTGCGGGTAGTGAACGAGTACATCAAAGCAGGTAACGGCGTCGTACTGGCCGCTGATGCTTTCGACATCACCCTGTTCAAACCGGGCACTGCCCGCCAGCGTTTCGCGCTCGGCAGCGGCTTGCGCGGCGTCGATCATGCGCGGGGCAATGTCGATGCCGGTGACATCAAAGCCGTGTTGGGCCATCATCAGGCTAAACAGCCCGGTGCCGCAGCCTGCATCCAACAGCGTGCCGCCAGATGTGCTTTCCAGCAGCCACGCCTGCGCCTGGGCCATCATCTGGTCGTGCCCCTCACGGATGGTGTGGCGAATCTGTGAGAGGTCGCCCTGCCCATAAATGGCAGACCAGCGCTCAAAGCCTACTCCATCGAAGTAGGCTTGTAGCTGCGATTTATGCAAGGCAGCGTCCGTTTTGGCCATTACTGCCACCCACCGATTGCTTCAAAGATTTCGCGGTCGTCAAACGGCTCCGGCACCGTAAGGATAGGGTCGCCGCACAGGTATTCGGCCAGATTTTTAAACGGTGTGAGACAAATGTCCTGGTCATCGCCTTCCATTTCCCACAGTGTTTTACCGGCAAGGCGGCTGCGGCGAATCAGGTTGTGGTACGGAACTTCGGCAATCACCTGCGTCTTGACCCGCTCTGCGAACGAACGCAGCAGGCTGGTGCCGCCGAATTCTTCTTCGACGCGGTTGGCGACAATCCCTGCCAGCCTGACCTTGTGGCGCACGCTCTTCTGCTGGATGGCGAGGCACAGGCGGTTGGCGGCGAAGATGCTGTCAAAGTCGTTACAGGCGATAATCAGGGCCATGTCTGCATGGTTCAGCGGGGCGCTAAAGCCGCCACACACCACGTCGCCCAGCACATCGAACACGATAATGTCATATTTGTCGTACAGGTCGAACTGCTTCAGCAGCTTGACCGTTTCGCCCACGACGTAGCCGCCGCAGCCGCTGCCAGCGGGCGGGCCGCCGCTTTCGAGTGTGTCTACACCGGCATAGCCCTGCATGATGATGTCTTCCGGCTCAATTTCCTCGTGGTGGAAGTCGAACTCGGCCAGGGTGTCAATCACTGTCGGTTGCAGCATCCCCGTAAGCGGGAACGTGCTGTCATGCTTGGGGTCACAGCCAATTTGCAAAACCTTTGCGCCCTGCTTGGCAAATGAAGCGGATAGGTTGGCGCTGGTGGTGCTTTTACCAATGCCACCTTTACCGTAAATAGCTAATACCTTGCCCATAATTGCTCTCCTCTGTGTGTTAGTGTGTTCAGTGTTGGTTTGAGCATGTTAGCCTCCCAGTACCTCACGGGCCGCTTGCAGCACGTCTAACGTGATGGTGGAATGGCTGTTATCTCGTGCGTATTTCTCGGTGTTTTTACGAACGCGCTTGCGGACAAAAAATGGTACTTTGCCCAGCATCGCCTCGGCGTCGTCCGTCCATTGCGGGTCATCGGCAGCCGTCACGACGGGCGTCTGCGGCGCGGCGTCGTGGTGGCCATTACCATTGCCGTTGCCATTTTCAGAAACGGTTTCGGGTTGCGGTGATGATTGCTGCTCGTATTCCAGGCCCGCATCCCCAAACATGTCGATGAGGTGCTTTTCCAGGCCCAGCTTGGTGGTGGTATAAACGGTATCTGCCAGGTAGTCTGCCCCGTCGAAGCCGAGCATGGGCGTATAGCCAAGCAGGTGATTTTCAATGTGCGTCGGCGGCGCAATGACCATGCACTCGATGTCCAGCTTGCGGCAGCTATGGCGTTCCATCTGCGTGCCACACACGAGGTCGGGCATTTCGTCTTCGATGACCTTGGCCACATCCTGAAAGTGATCGGTCACGAGCAGGTCATTCGGCAGGTAGCCCGCCAACTGCTCACGAACCCAGTCCGCCTCACGTTTGAGGTACGTCCCGGCCCCGACAACCTGCATGGCCAACTCATCCTTGAGGAACTTGACCATGCCGACGGTGTGTGTGGCATCGCCAAACACATAGGCCCGCTTACTGCTAAAGCTCTCCATATCGGCAGTCCGTGCGAACCAGGGCACGCCGCTGGGGGCGCTCATCCCGTCCAGAGAGAAGGCGGTAAGGCGCGGCATCTCAACGGGCGGGTGGCCCCGTGTAGCACCCACCTCGTTGATCGCTTCCAGCAGTTGGCGCAGCCAGGCCAGCGTCGGCTGAACGCCCATCGGTGTGGCGTCGAGGGTGGGTGTGCCAAACGTGCTTTCCAGGTGGCGGGCGGCCTTGTGACCGAGTTCACGGTATGGCGCGATGTTCACCCAGGCGGCGGGCAACTTACGGATGTCGTCCAGGCTGGCACCCAGCGGTGCCACCACGTTGATATTGATGCCCAACGTCTTCATGGTACGCCGCAGCCAGATTAAGTCCTGGCGGATGTGGAAGCCCAACGACGCCGGGCCGATGATATTCACGCTGGGCTGCTCTGTAAGCGGGGTTTCGTGGGCGTAACGCTCCACCAGCAGCGAGAACAGCCCCTCCGCCGCTGTAACTTCCTGCATCCGGTAGGGGTTCGCATCGTAGATGATGACATCCGCTTCGACGTTGGCGCTTTCGGCTACGCGCTCAAGGTTTTCTTGCAGCAGGATCGTGCTGCAACTGGCACACACGACCATCAGTTCCGGGTGGAGCTTGGCTTCGACCTGCTTGAGCGTATCGGGCAGGCGGATGGTGCCCATGGCCAGGTCGCGGCCACTGACGACGCTGGTTGTCATCTGCGGGAAGGCAGGTGTGCGTTCCAGCATAGAGAAAATTGGGGTCACGTAATCATCACCCTGCGGCGCATGGAACACCCCATGCACGCCGCGCATACTATTAGTGATGCGGCCAACGCCGTGATGAGCGGTGCCTTCGTACATCCAGTAAGCTAAGCGCATTAGTCACCCCCTACCGATTCAATCGGAATGACACCGGGCATAATCCCCTCACGCCAGATGGGGTCGTCCAGCGGGTCAAGTTGGGCGTGGCGGCGCATACTCTTGGTAAACATATTGGCCAGCGTGCCCACGCCAGTCCAGCCGTGAATGGGCATAAACGCAAATTCGGTACTCCACTTGGCGACCACCCCACCGCCGATGAGCGGGTTTGTAGTGGCCATCGTGCTAATAACAAGGTCGGGCTGCGTGGCAGCGATGTCGCGCAGTTGGCGGTCAAAGTTGGGTTGTTCCACCACGTTGATGCCTTCCAGCGCGGCTAACTCGTGCTTGTGAAAGCGCTTGTTAATGTAGGTGCTGCTGCACTCGACGATTTCACTGCCAGCCGCACGCAAAAAGCGAGCCAGCGGCAGTTCCAACAAATTATCTGCGGTGAAGAAGACTTTTTTGCCGCGCAGCAGGTCTACGTGATCTTCGATGTTGGCCCAGGCTTTTGCTTCGCGCTCACTCAGGTCAAGCTGCATGTCAAACTCAGCGCCGACGGCCTCCCAGAAGGCACGGGTCCCGTCCGGGCCGAAGGGGAACAACGTGGAAACCAACGTTGCGCCGCGTTCGTTCTTCAGACGCCTGGCCACGCTGGATAGATACGGTTGCAGCGGCGCAATGATCGTGTCTGGCCCGATGGCGGGCAGGTTGTCAAAGCGGCTGCTGGGTAAAAACCCGCCAACAGGGATGCCGAGCTTTTCGGCTTCCACGGCAAAGTCGGCGGCAATGACATCATTGACGGAGCCGAGGAAAACGACTTTCTTTTCGCCTGCTGGCGCAACCGGGCAAAACGGAATGAGCGCCTGTAGTACGCTGTCCTCCGCCTGACTGAACGTGTAGTCCAGGCCGCTGGCCGGGACGAACAGCACGGGCAGTTCCGGGCGTGAGAGTGAATTGGCAAGACCCTGGAATTCGACTTTCATCACTTCTGGGGTGCAGGACGACAGCAGGAAGATGACAGACGGCTTATGATCGGCGAGAATTTCGTCAATCATGCTGTCTAGTTCGGGCTGCTGCTTGCTCAGGTCAGCTTCTTCGAGCAGGGCCACGCCAAAGCGCGGTCTGGCGAAGATCATCACGCCGAGGGTGTTTTGCAGCAGGTGAGCGCAGGTGTGGGTGCCCAAAATCAGGAAAAAGCTGTCTTGTATCTTCTGATACAACCACCCTACACAGGTCAAACCACAAAAGCTGTGGTAAGCGCCATCTTCACGAACGATAGAGGATTGTTTTGGCATAGGTACCTTGAGTCGTGTCACTTACAATAGTAGTATGTTTGCAGGTGGTAGTTGATCGTGTGTGTGGTAGAGAACAAGCCAGAGATAGATTCATCCAAATGTTTTGCAATGTTTTGCTCTACTGACCCTAATTTAATTCTAAGTTAGTGGCGATACAATAGACTGTGGGTGTATGTTTAGGTATCCCAAAGTACCATATCAAAGGTAACTTTAGGAACGTGCATGGCTGTTGTGTTGCTTGCCGTACTCATGCAACTGCACAGCACAAGCCTGCCTTAACTGTGTGGTCACCCCGGAACGCCTGCTGTTACGCCCCGCCAAAACTGCACTATCCTTTAGGCCACCCTCATAGTACCCTCATGAACCGTGCAGCATCGCCTACCGAACGTTACTGTGTAAGTAGGCCAAATGTTTGCGGTGCTGGTTCAATCCAACATACCAGCCTTGCTACCTAAATGCTTGCTGCGCCCATCACCATGCAGCCAACAAATATAGATGAACCTCACGACGCAGGTAGGAGTCAGTTTTTATGAACCTCAGCAATCCAATTCGACAACGCCTCGACCGCATTCAGGCGATTGCGCCCATTGCCGCCGTGCTTGGGCTTTTCCTGGCCGTTATCGGCGCTTTCCTGGATATTGACCACTTCTTCCGGGTTTACCTGATGGGCTACCTGTTCTGGCTAGAGCTTGCCCTCGGTTGCCTGGGCTTCTTGCTGCTCAGCAATCTGGTACGTGGGAAGTGGCTGCTTAGCTTGCAGCGCATTGCCGCAGCCGGTGCCCGCACGCTGCCGCTGCTGGCGGTGCTGTTCATTCCGATATTGATCGGCCTCAACCGGATTTACCCGTGGCCGAACTTCACCCCCCACACGCCCCCCACCCCTGAAGAAGTCTACTTCAACGGGACGTTTTTCGTCTTCCGCGCTGTCATCTACTTTGGTGTGTGGAGTGCGCTGGCCTACCTCATCACCAACTGGATGTACAAGGCAGATCGTGACAACGACCCGGAACTGTACCGCAAAGTGCAGCGTTACAGCGCGGGTGGCATGGTGCTGCTCTTCCTCACCGTGACGTTTTCCACAACAGACTGGGTGCTGGCCCTCAACGATCACTGGTACAGCAGTGTGTATGGCTGGCTGGCAATGAGCCGCCAGGCATTGATGTTCATGAGCCTGACTGTAGGGGCGCTTTACTTATTCGCAGATGCCAAAGACCTGAAAGCGTTTTTAACCGAGCGGGTGCGCGTGGACCTGGGCGTGGTGATGCTGGCGACGCTGATGATGTGGCTGTACCTGAACTATGTGCAGTACTTCATTATGTGGGCGGGCGACATTCCGCAGGAAGTGGAATGGTACCTGGTGCGCTTTGCCAATAACTGGAGCGCGTTCCTGTATTTGGGGATTGCGGTGCATGTGGCGGCGTTGTTCTTGCTGCTCACGCCGGGGCTAAAGCGCCGCTTCCAAATTGTGGCAGGCATCGCGGCGGTGCTGCTGGTTATGCGCTTTGCAGAATACTATTGGCTCATCTTCCCCATGGCCGAAGACACCGTTGCTATCCGCTGGTGGGACAGTTCCATACCGTTAGCGTTGGGTGGGGTGTGGGTGGCCCTGTTCTCAGGGATGCTCAAGCGCGAGACGATTTTGCCGGTTAATCAGCCGCCGCTAGAAGACATCGTGGAAGAAGCGGAAGAACGCCCGCAAAACATCGGCGAGCCATCCGCGAATTAAGGATTGGCCAGGGCAAACGGAATGTGTCGCGTCGGCCACCCCATCCAAAATATAGAGTCAAACGCAAGTGCGGTCACCGGGGGGGATACGGTGATCGCATTTGCCTATCTGGTGTCAACCGGGTTATGTTTATTGCTAGGGGAATGCGGCGGTTTGCCTACCGGGGTGCCGCCGATCAGCATTGTTTGAATAAGGGCTGTGAACCATGACTTCGATCTTCTGGTTAGTCGTCAAAACGCTGCGGCTAGCCCTGCCCAAACTGGGCGTTGGCTGGATGTTCGCGCTACTCACCATCAACTTCAACCGCATTACCATCTACGAACTGAATATCACTGCTGTCGCTGTGACGGCCATGCTGTCGGTGCATTACTTCCTGTCACCGTTCCAGGTGCTGGCCGGGCGTATGGCAGATCAGCACCCCATCTTCGGGCTGCGGCGCACGCCGTACCTGCTGTTTGGCACGGTGCTGAGCAGCATTGTGTTTTTGCCGCTCCCCTGGGTGGCGCAGGCAATGGGCAACGGCAGCGTGATGGGTTTCGGGGTGGGGCTGGTGCTGATCGGGCTGTTTGGCATCGGCACGGCAGTTATGGGCGCGACTCATCACGCGCTGATTGCGGAGATGACCACCCCACGCCAGCGCGGTGCGGTGATTTCTGTAGTGTGGACGTTTACGATTCTGAGCAGCATTATCGCTGCCGGGGTGATGAGCGTACTCATGCCAGAGTACACGCAGGCGGCGATGCAGCGCATGTACAACCTCACACCGTTCATTGCGATTGTGTCGGCAGTTGTGGGCGTCGTCGGCATGGAGAAGCGCCTGACGGGTGACGCGCTCATCACAGCCGTTGGGCAGGCCCGCGCCAACGTCCCGAAGGGGAACATGGTGCTTTCTTCTGTGCAGGTGCTGCGCCAAAACCGGCAGGCGTGGGGCTTCTTCGCGTTTATCTTCATTTCGATTATGTCTATCTTTTTGCAGGACGCGCTGCTGGAACCGTTCGGCGGGGAGGTGTTCGCACTCACCCCGGCGGAAACCAACCAGTTCCAGCCAACATGGGGCGGCGGCGTGCTGCTGGGAATGCTGGCAATGGGCGTGATAAGTTCGGTGTGGGCTATCAGCAAACGGAATATCGCGCTGGTGGGGTGCATCGGCACGGCGCTGGGCATGGCCGGGCTGGCTACGGCTGCCTACACGCAGCAGGTGAGCGGGGTGCATCCGGCGCTGTTTGTGATGGGCCTGTTCACGGGCATCTTTAACGTGGGCGCTCTGTCTATGATGATGGACATGACAATAGAAGGCGCTACGGGCCTGTATATGGGCCTGTGGGGGATGGCGCAGGCCCTGGGTAATGGCATTGCGCTGGTATTCGGCGGGTCGCTGCACACGGGCCTGATTGAAACCGGGCTGCTGCTGCCCAACGTGGCCTATTCGGTTATCTTTATAATCGAAGCAGCAGGCATGGTCACGGCAGCGGTTGTGTTGTGGCACCTGAGTGTGCATCAATTCCATAATTTGCACGGCAACCGCGTCACGAGTGAAGACACGCTGCGGGTGATGGAAGCAGGACTGGCTGCATAGCTGAGTTCTATTTATCGTAGCCTGCGTCCAAGATTATTTATGCGCGGGAACGGATGTTTATTATTATGACAAGCAAACGCACCAGGATCATTGTTGTGGGGGCTGGCCCTACGGGCATCAGCACGGCCCTGTACCTTGCCCGCATGGCCCCCGACCTCGCGGCTGAGGTGCTTGTCCTTGAAGCGCAAACCCACCCCCGCCCCAAGCTGTGCGGTGGGGGCATCACCTTTCACGGCGAAGAACAGCTCGAACACCTCGGCATCGACATTGACGTGCCCGCCTTTGACGTGCATCGGATCACGTTTAAGCTGGGCAAACGGCAGTTCAGTGTGCGCTCGCAAAATGCTATGCGGATTATCAAACGCTCTGAGTTTGATGCGGCGTTGTTGGGCAAAGCCGAAGACGCGGGGGTTTGCATCCACCAGGATGAGCGGCTGTTAGACCTGCACCCCACCGACGGCGGCTATGATGTGGTCACCAACCGTGACCGCTACGAAGCGGCGGTGGTCATCGGGGCCGATGGCGCTAAAAGCACGGTACGGCGCAAGCTGCGCCTGTTCGACACGGTGACGGTGGCACGGCTGCTGCGCGTGCTGACGCCTGTGGATACCACCACAGACCCCAACTGGCAAACCCATAACGCGGTGTTCGACTTTAGCTGCGTGTATGAGGGCGTGCAGGGCTATGCCTGGGACTTCCCCTGCATTGTGGACGGGCAGCCGCACATGAACCGGGGCATCTTTGACAGCCGCATTGCGGGCACTGGCCATACCAACGAGCGCGAACGGCACAGCTTTAAGCGGGTGTTCCTCAACACGCTGGAGCGCCAGCACATCGACCCGGAGGCGGTGCATTTGCAGGGGCACCCGGTGCGCTGGTTTAAGCCAGAGGGGACGTTCTCAAAGCCGCATGTGCTGCTGGCCGGTGATGCGGCTGGCGTTGACCCCTTGTTTGCGGAGGGTATTTCCTACGGGATGGAGTATGGGGCGATTGCTGCTGAGGCGGTGCGCGATGCGTTCCACACGGGCGACTTTACGTTCGAGGATTATCGCTCACGGTTGATGCAGCACAAACTGGGCCAGTCGCTCAAGCGGCGGGCGACAGTGGCCAAACTGCTGTATGGCCACCCAGATAACGTCTTGTGGTCGCTTTTATGGCGGGCGGCGGCGGTGTCCCCGGCGGGGGTACGGCGTTGGGTGGGCAGCACATTAGATGTGTTACCCCCGGAGTTCAATATTCGATGAGAAATCCATGAAACCGCTCTCAAACAAGGTATACTGTTCAGTGAGGAAGTGTATTTGTTCACACAGCACAAGGGTATGTCGCAATGAACATTAACATTAACTACGCCGTCCCAATCGGTGCCGCAGTTATCGTATGGCTGTGGATTTTCAGCTTGGTGGTTTTCTAAACCCCCGACTTGCAGAATGGACCGCCCAGGTTTACTGGGTGGCCCATTTCGGAATGACTTCAGCAACGGCTCGCTCTACCCGCACTTCATCCCCCGCAATTTCCAGTGGGTCTTTCCGCAGGCGATGGCCCAACACCAAAGACGCAACATTTGCTATATCTTCTGCATTGGCTTCGGGGCGCTCTTCGAGTGCAGCCAGGGCGACGGCTGCCCGGCAAAGGGTGATTTCACCACGATGGCCGTCGATTTCCAGCATGGCGCACAATTCCGCTGCTGCAAACAGCGCCTTATCGGTGAGCGTAACGGCGTTGAGGTTGTGCTGGGCGTTCGTCAGGCGGCGGCGCAGGTTGTTCTGCTCGTCTTCCCACACTTCTGCAAACGCAACGGGGTCGCGGTCATAGTCGCGGCGGCGGCGGATGATTTCGACGCGCTCGTCCACATTGGTGATCGTCGTAATGCGAGCGTGCAGGCCGAAGCGGTCCAGTAACTGCGGGCGCAAGTCGCCCTCTTCAGGGTTACCACTGCCTACAATCACAAAGCGGGCCGGGTGCTTAATGCTAACGCTCTCGCGTTCCACCACATTGACGCCGCTTGCCGCCACGTCTAACAACAGGTCAACCAGATGGTCTTCCAGCAGGTTCACCTCATCAATGTACAAAAAGCCACGATTGGCGCGGGCCAGCAGGCCAGGGGCAAAGGCTTGCACCCCTTCCGTCAGCGCCCGCTCCACGTCCAGTGCCCCCACCACGCGGTCTTCAGTAGCGCCCAGGGGCATATCCACAACGGGGACTGCTGCCGACTGCCCCACCAACGCAGCATCAGGGAGGTGTTGGCAGTGCGGGCAGATGGACGAGGGACTGGCCGGGTCGCAGTTGTAGGGGCAGCCGGTTACGCGCTGCATGGGCGGCAGCAGTGCTGCCAATGAGCGCACCGCCGTGCTTTTGCCAGTGCCCCGGTGACCCATCACCATTACGCCACTGATAGCGGGGTCAATCACACATAAAAGCAGGGATCGCTTGAGTGATGCCTGCCCCACAATCGCAGTAAACGGAAAAGTCTTCCCTAGTTGGGTGGTGGCGGCACTTTTATCAGTTAGATAGGCGTTGCCGTTTGATGTCATAGTAAGTCGCGCTTACCCTTCATGTTTTTAACTTTGTGGGTGTTTTCGATCCAGGTCACCCACAAGCTCCAGGCAACCACCGCGAACGGGGCCACCACCAAGCCCGTCATAATCAGAACGACCGGATTCAGAATAATATCCAAAAAGCCAGCGAATTCCATGTGACTATCTCCTTAATTGTGAAAGTTGTCAAGTTCTAGTCCATCAGCGCCGGGTCGCCACCCGCTAATTCGGATTCAAACGTGGCAGCAATGGCCGAGACTTCAGCAGCGAACGCTTCGTACTGCTCTGTTGTGAGGCCAGAGGCATTGCTGTTGATGGACATGTAATAGATAAAGTAGGTATCAATCCGGTTGCCGATATTGTAGAACACACCAGGATAGCTACCGTTCTGTTCCCAGTATTGCATCTGAGACAGCGCCTCAATGTAAAAGACTGGCGTTTCGGCACCATTCTCGCTCACATGGAGGAAGGTGATCTTGTTGGGCGTGGTATCCGTTTGGAAGCGGCCTACCCAGTTCGATGGCACAGTTACAGAAACGTCGTAAACTGGCCCCATTTCGCCCTCGCTAAAGTATTGGAGCGACCGTGTCACGACCTCATCTTCGATGATCTCGCTAACGGCGGTGAATGTACCACAGCCTGCCAGAACCACAGTGAGGAGCGCGATGAGAGGAATGGTGTAACGCATAGCTGAATGTCCTCCTCTGTAAGAGGGTGTGCAATTAAAATGTGAGTTGATCCGCCGGAATTTCTTCCATGCCGTCATCCCAGGGCAGCCGTATCTGGCTGACTTTGAGGTAACGACCCAGGCGGAAAACCAGCGCTAATACGACCAGGGCTAACAGCACAAATGAGGTCATATACACACTAGTATACCCCAAAGCCACACTGCCGGACTGTATTTGCACCACGTCGCGCATCAGGCCGCTGCCAATGACGCCGAAGCCCTGCGCTAACGCCTGCACAATCCCCCAAACGCCCAAAAACAGGCCCGCATGGCTGATGTCGGCCAGCGACATCACCAAAATCACGCTGCCCACAATGAACAGGCCGCGCCCTATGCTCACCAGGCCAACGCCAACCTGAAATACACTCACAGCCACCGACTCGCTGGCGTAGCTGATGACACCAAAGCCAGCCAGCCCTACCACACAGCCGATGCCAATTAGCAAGGACGGGGAGAGTTTTTTCCACAACATCACACCCGCGCCTACAACGCCAACGATGGTCATAGCGCCCCACAAGGCCGTTAGCCGCATGGTGGAGGATACGCTCATGCCCAACACCTGCCCGCCGTAGGGTTCCAGCAGCACATCATGGGTGGCAAAGGCCATTGTGGCCACAAAAATGACGGTAAACAACCCCTGCACCACCGGCTGCCCGCGCAGCGCCTTGATGGACTCCCACAGGCTGAGGCGCACGCGGGTCGCGTCTGTACGGGAGATGATGCTGCCGTCGCGGCGAAGTTGTTCCTGGCCGCGCAGGGCAATCACGGTGAGGACGACGAACAAAATGGCCGACCCCTGCATCACCTGAATGAGCCGCTTATGGCTGTAGTCTACGAGCATCCCGCTAACGATAATCGCGCTGATAACCGTCCCCAGCACGAGCATGACCCACAGTACGCTAATCACCTTGCCACGAGACTTGGGCGGGGTGATGTCACTCACCAACGCCAGGTAGATCGTTTCTACGATGTTGATGCCCGCACCATAGGCGGCAAAAATCACAGTGCTGATGAGCATCGCAGGCCAAAACGACAGGATGCCGTCCCCACTAAGGATAATCAGCGCGAACGGGGCACAGGCCAGCCCGCCATAGGTGAGCATCACGCCCAGCACAACGTAGGGCGTGCGCCATACGCCGCGTGAGCGTGCCTTATCTGAGCGGTAACCGATCATCACGCGCACGGGGGACACAAAATAGTGCAGCCCGATCAAAAAGCCGACGGCTGCCGCCGGAATGTTGAGGTCGGTTATCAGCACACGGTTGAGCGTGCCGCTAATGGGCGCAATAGACAGGCCAATACCAAATTGAATGAGACCGAGACGGAAGACCCCCATCCACTGCTTGACTTCGGGGTGAGTGCCCATCCATTTTTGGATGGGGTTAACGACCGCATCAATAGCGGCCATCAACAGCGTCAATAGTAAGTACAAGGGGCGGGGGATTGTCTTCATGGTGGTTTACTCTGCTCTTTGGGGCAGGCCGAGGGCGACTGCCGCTATGGCTGGCGTGACTTCTTCGACGCCCTGCTGATGCGCGAACGATTCCACCTTGAACTGAAGTTCACGGCTGGCGGAAATCCGCGACAGGTAGGGCACATTTTCGAGTGCGTCGTCTAGCAGCGCTTTGGCTTCTGGCTGCCAGGGCATATTGCCGATTTCGATACTGCTGGTGGGCATCTGGCCGTTGGTGGCCCCATTGCGGGCGCGGTTATAGGCTTCATCTACAGGCAAGAAGCTGAACAGCGTGTCGTACAGGCGGTTCACAATTTCCTGGATGATATACACCGTACCGCGATAGCCCATAAACGGCGTGCCAACAGCGCGGCACACCACCGCCCCAGGGAAGGCAGCAGGCATAAAGGCCGTTTGCTTGGCCCCGGCTTCGCTCAGGTAGATGCGCTCGTTGATGGAGCCATAGAGGAAGGCCGGTGCCCTTTTGTGAATGCGCTGGCGCACTTCTTCGTTGCCCATACCACCGGGGCGGGAGGCCACAAAGTCAATCGGCATCCCCAGTTCGTCGCCCAGGTAGGCTTGCAGGCCCTCAGCGTAGGTTTTGGTGCAGGCGATGCCTACAGTGGCGGTACTGAACCAGTCGCCCTGCGGTCCCTTCCACAAATCCCACACGGCTTGCAGCGTGGTGCGTTTTTCCTGCTTGATGAACGCCTTCGCCTGCTCTGTCGTGCCCAGGAACTCCCCCAGTTTGAGGACAAACTCGCTGGTGGCCTGCATCCCAATCGGCGCGAACAGCCAGGGCTGGCCGAGCGTTTCCGCCAGGGTATAGCCATACTCTTTGTGCAGCACAATGTTAACCTGTGCTTTTTTGAGGTTGGCCGTGTCGCCCAGCATGGACTCAAACGGGTAGACCATGTTCACGCGCCCGCCCACGCCTTCGATCATGCGTTTCACTTCATGCAGGTCGGATGGGGAGTTAAAGCAACCATACGTCGGCCCGATGATGTTCACCAGCCCCGGTTCCACTTCGATGCCGTCGGCTTTGCCCGCGCCGTAGTTTTCCCACAGCCATTGCAGCACCCGGTCACGCCCGCGCCACTCGTCATCGGTGAGGGATTCACTGTGGAAGTACGTTGTGCCTGGGTGAAGCTGCTTCACGAGGTCGGACAGGTCCGAGCCGATCATTTCGCTTTCTGCCGTGCTGACGACGATGAGGTGCTTGCCTTCTAGCAGGCCCGCATCGCGCAGGCCCTCATATGTGCGCTGGACGGCGGGGCCAGTGCCCGTGCCGCCCACTTCTTCTTCCGTGATGACGGACGGCGTGATGTTGTAGATATGCGGGATGGCGTCGGTATAATCCGGGATGGCGGTGGCCACCAGGTTGAAACAGCCAATGGGCGCGTCACAGATCACATGCACGTCTGGCATGGGGCACATCGACCACACCGCCGCCCAATAGCTGCTGGTATCTGGCAGGTCGCGGATGACGCTAGGCATTTGCCGCCTCCGTGACAGATGCGTCCACTTCATCCTCATCAGCAAAGAAGTCCTGCATCCACTGGTAGCGGCTGCTGCGGTCTAGCGTTTGCTTGATGAAGCCCAGCGTTGCCGCCATGCCGCTGCTCAAGAAGAACGGACGCGAGGCCAACTGATTCGTAAAGTACATGGCCGGGATGCCGCGCTCTTTGGCGATGGCACAGTACGGCGTGGTGCCCAACACAAGGTCAGGCTGGTAGGTATCTAAGGCGGCCACGTCTTCTTCCAGCGATTTGCGGTAGATGACCTCTTGCGTGCCGCGTGACCGCAGCCAGTTTTCATCTGGTAGGGTGAGCGGCTCTTGGCCGATGGACGTGGAGATATAGGGGACTTCGGCACCTGCTTCCACGAGTAGGCGGGCGTAGGCCGTTTCAGTGCCTTCGTAGCCGGTCACAAAGACTTTGCCACTGAGGGGGTTAGCCTGCATGATGGCTTCGGCTTTGGCGCGTTCTTCTTCCGCCACATCATTAACCAGCTTGGGGTCCAGGCCCAGCAGCGCACCGACGGATTTCAACCACGCATAGGTACCACTTACGCCGACGGGCGCACCGCCAACGACGGGCACACTCCATGAGCGGAACAGGGCCGATGTTTCTTTGTAGAAGGGGTGCAGCGGTGCAACAGCCCCAACGCTGCGGGCGCGCTGCAAGTCATTGATGGAACGCCCCGGCAGCGTGAGGGTGGCTTCTACACCCATTTTGCGAAGCAGCCCGTCGATAGCGAGCGGGTCGGCGGGGAACACCTCACCGATGAGGGCGAGCGTCTTATTTTCGCGGGGGCGGTTTGCGTCACCCAGGCGCTTGAGCAGCGCGGCGAGGGCGATGTCTTTCGCTTCCGGGTGGCTGTGGATGGCATACGCAGGCACGCGCACCAACACCACTTCGGCATCGCCCATCTTCTTGGGCAGCATTTCCTCTGGCATCCCGGCAGTTTCTGCCACACACAGCGACACGACCGGGATCAGCTTACAGTCTGGTTCTTTGGCGGCGACTTCGATTGCCGCGATGGTGCTTTCTATCACTTCCCCAGACATGAGTTCGTCTGTGCCCAGGTGCGCGGCCAAAATGGACTTACGCGCCCCGTAGAAGTGTGTTACGAAGGTCAGCCCGTACAGGCAGCCGGTATCGGTCGCCATAACGGGGTGTGAGCCTTCAATGCGAGACAGGATGCGAAGCGACCCGAAGGCGGGGCACATCGACTGGGGGTGGAGTTGACAGGGTTTGCCCTGTTTTGTTTCCGTCATAAGGTTACCTGTAGGCTATGATTGGTTAGTTTTGTCTTCAATGGCCCGGTCATCATCAGCGGCTTTGAACGTAATGCGGCCACTGGACGGGGTTTCAATGGTCTTACCTAACTTGTCGTCAACCTGAATTTTGACATCGTCCTGCTCATCTTCTGGGCGCGGGTCCATGACGCGCAAATAGGTGCGGCGCGAGTGGGCGTCCGACAGGACCGCGAACGCGATAAAGCCGATAATCATGACGGCCAGCGGGCCATAACAGAAGGCGAGTGCATTAAGCGGGAAGTCTCCGAACATGATGTCCTCCGTTGGAGTAGCAAAGACTGCAAAAGTGAGTAGACAGGTTCATCACCGATATGACGGCGCATCAGCATAGCGCAGGTCAACCAGCAAAAGGCTCTGGTCGCTTCGCGTCAATGCAGACAGGAACGCAACCTTCTGATCTAAATCATCTACCCCACCAATGCGAATTTCCACAGACCCCGACGTGACGGTGATGCCATCGTCTCTGTCGTCGCTCATGTCAGTGATATAGATGCCGATTTCTTCTAGCACTTCTTGCACTCGAAGCTGCTTCGGGTCGGTAACATGAACCTGGCGCACATTCACCATGCCCTCCAACTCCGCTTCGATGCCTGTGACGCTATTATCACCGAACAAGTCCGCATCGCGGGCACCGTTCGGGCTGCCGTCGGGTTCAAAGGCGTCGAACACTCGCAGGAACTCGTGGTAGTCCAGCGGCGTGAAGTCGGTTGCCGGTGGAATCTCGCGGCGTTGGATGCGCCCGGCCAGATCGGAGAAGATAGCGTCGAACTCGTCTACTTCCAACGCCAGCTTGCAGGAATCGGCCAGCACGCGCACCTCGTGGTTGAGCGGTATACGGGTCAAAATCGGGATGCCGCTGGCCTCGGCGTAGCGGTCTGCCGTGTCGGTGCCGTCGTCACGATTGACGATCATACCGAGAATTTGCGTGGTGCCGCCCATCGACTGAAAGTACTTGGCAGCCTGGGCGATGTTGTTGGCCGCATATAGCGACTGGCGGTCGTGCCCGACAACCATGATGACTTCTTCTGCCAGGGAGCGGGCCAGCGGGGTTGCGAAGCCACCGCAGACCACATCGCCCAAAAAGTCCATCACAACATAGTCCAGGTTCCAGCGAGACATGCCCAGCTTTTCCAGCGTTTTGAACCCGTGCGAAATCCCCTGGCCGCCGCAGCCGCGCCCGACGGCCGGGCCGCCGATTTCACAGCCGAAGATGTCGATGCCGGGGGCCAGCTCGTTGCGGAAGATGACATCGCCCACTTTAAGCTGGTCATCCTTGCCCTGGTCTTTGAAGTCGCGCCACACATCACCCAGGGTGGGCAGGGCGTACCCCCCGAAGATAGTGTTACAGCTATCGTGCTTGGGGTCGCAACCCAGTTGCAGCACGCGGTTCCCATCAAAAGCGAGGCGGGCCGTCAGGTTTGACGTGGTAAAGCTCTTCCCAATGCCACCTTTGCCGTAAATTGCTAACATTCGTGCAGACATAATGTCACTGCTCCTCTACTATATTGTTTTCCATTCAATGACGACTTTGAGGCAGTTTTCATCGTTGAGGGCGACATCATACGCCGCCGCGATGTCGTCAACGCCCATCTCATGCGTTAACAACGTGCCAACGTCCAACTGCCCGGCTGCGATCATGTCTCGACAGCGGTTCAAATCGCCGGGTGCCCATTCTCTTGAAGTTAAGATACGCGCCTCCTTCAAGAACAGGGGCATATACGGGAGTTCCAGTTTGCTGTAGTAGCCCAGCAGCATCAGTGTGCCGCCTTTAGCCAACAGCGGCAGCGACCCTGCCAGTGCTTCCATAGAGCCGGTAGCTTCCACAACCACAGACACCGGCTCTGCCACCGCGTCTGTGAGGGATTCGCTAACGACGTTAATCACTTGATTGGCAACGGCTGTTTCCAGCCGGTTCGGGTTGCGGTCTGTCACGGCGACCCACGCGCCCTGCTGTTGGGCAAGGCGGGCGGCCAACTGCCCCACCGGCCCCTGGCCCAGCACCAGCACGCGGTCACCCGGCGTCAGGTGCAGCAGGTCCACGCCGTGCAGCGCGGTAGCGCTCAATGCCAGCATGACGCCGTGCTTTGGGTCCACGCCATCCAGCGGGATGACCTTTTCCGCTGGCGTCAGTATCGTGGCGGACTGACCACCCCACGCCGGGTTAACGCCCTGGTAGCAGTGCGCCCCACCGACGTATACCCACCGATTTAGCAAGGCGGGGTTCGCTTCCGGGCCAACTTCCACCACGCGCCCAACGGTTTCATAGCCGGGGATAACGGGCAGTTGCAGCATGGGGTGCGGCATTTGCCCGGCCAGCAGCATCCGCTCGGTGCCCGCACTGATGGACGTATAGGCGGTTTGCACCACCACGTCATCCGGGCAGCGCTCACGCAGGGTAACAGGCTGTAGGCCGACCTTGCCGGGTTCACTAATGACAACGGCTTGCGTGGTATCGGTCATGATGCCTGCTCCGCGAGTTCTAGCTTTTGCTTGCGGGCTTGCAAGCCCTTCACAAAGAACTGCGCGAAGTTCACCAGATAGCTGACATACGCCACCAGCATCACAATCATGACAGTTTGTTGGGACGCGCCCACACCCACCGCCACGAAATACAGGTTGTGCATCACCAGGGCGAAGGCGTTCAGCGCGTCTTCCCAGAAGAACTGCGGCGCTAAAAACCAGATGCCGAACACGTCTTTTTCCCAGATCATACCCGTGATGGTAATCAGCCACATGATGGCGATTTTAACCAACACGCTGACGTTGGCAGCGCCGTAGCCGTCCCCCGTCATCAAGTAGCGCACCACCAGCACGAGGCTAATCACGAACGTCAGGAATTGGATGGGGGCCAGCACCATCTGCACCGTCGTCCAGGGGCTAGCATCGCGGCGCTGCCGTTGCGCTGCGGTGTATGTCGTCATTGCGTCACCTACCTACCGTTAAGCTAACTCAAAAAAGTCACGAACAATTTTGCTATACAGATCGAACCGCTCAACCATCGGGAAGTGCCCGCACTTCTCAATCCAATGCACTTCACAGTTGGGGATGATTTCAGCGGTATAGTTAACATTTTCCAGCGGCATCACCTTATCCTGGTGGCACACAACCAGCAGCGTAGGTGCCTGTACCTGTGCCCCGGCTTCGGGGATGGCCGGGTCGATGGCGTCACGGGCACAGGCCATTGCCGTGTCGGCGTCCAGGTGCAGGTAGGCCAGCAGGCCACTCTTGAGAATTTGCTCATCGTCTGGCAGGCGATAAAAATACTGCGCTGCGAGCAACTGCTTCAGGCCGGGCACATCGGCCAGCCACTTTGGGCGGAAGCCGAACGAAAAGCGGTAAATGCCCATAATCGCCTTGTAGATGCGCTCTTGATTTTCCGTCATGAAGAACGCCACCGACGTTAATACAATGCGTTCAACCCGCTGTGAGTGCTGGTTGGCCAGCAAAATGCCCATCGTAGCCCCCATCGAGTGACCAATGATGCGGTAGCGGTCAATGTTTAGGCTGTCCATCATGGTCGCCAGGGTTTCCACCTGATCGGCCATATTGTGCGTCCGCTTGATGGGCTGGGAGCGCCCGGTACCGGGCAAATCGGGCACGATGACTTTTGCAAACGCCGCCAGATGCTCGGCGGTTTCGTTCCAATAGCTGCCAGTGCCGCCCCACCCGTGAATCAACAGGATGGGCAGTTCGTCGGTGGGCTGGCCGGGTTCCCATACATCAGCAACAACCGGGCCGTCGTCAAAGTTGAACGTGTACTTACGCTTGGTCGGCTCTATAACGATTTCGGCTGCTTCGGCAGATGAATCCGGCATGTAGGCGGTCACCAGCAGGCCGTCAACGCGGGGGCGCGGCGGCGCGGCGTCTTCCGTCTCATTGCCAGGGCGCGGGCCACCCTGCGGCGTCTGCTCCGGGATGGGACGCATTCCCCAGCCCACCAGCGCCGACGGAATCGGCAAAATCATCAGCCAGTGTTCAATCAGGCCGAGGATAATCATGGTGGCAACGGCCAAAAAGCCGACGGTTTGCGTGGGGCTGGTGCCCGGTTCAATGGCCTGATACAGCAGCACCAGCGCTGTACTGGATGCCAACACCACTGACACCGGGAACAGCGCGTTACTCTCGCGTTTGGTAAGCAGTGCATCCAAATAGTGGAGTTTTTCAGGCAGGAAGTCGATGTGGAAGTTTCGCACGCCCAGGAACACGTTCAGCTTGGCGCTGGAGTGCATCAGCCACAATGTGACGTAAATCCACAGGCTCCAGCGGTTAGTGTGGAACCACGTCAACCCCAGCATGAAAACCGCGAAGCCCAGCACCAGCAGTTCGTGGTTAAGGCTGCTGTGCAGCGCCAACCGGAACCGATCTGCAAGGTTAAGGTGCCAGCTTTCGCCGCGCTGCACCCGCTGCGGGATTTCCGTTTGCTCTGGCCCGCTGACGAAACCCAGGTAATAGGCGGCGACCTGCCAACCCCAAATCAAAACGCCGCACGTCACTGCCACATACACATCTAGCGACTGTGTCACGTCTCGGGTGAAAAAAATCCCGGCAAAAGCACCAAACATCACCACCGTCAGGGCTGTGAAAAACCATTCGACCACGCGCCGGGAACGGTCATACACAGCCATAATCAACCCTGTGATGAACCACCACAGGAAAAGGACGTATAGCACCGGGAGTAAGTAAATCAGCGCCTGCATAGGCTGGTGGCCCCCTATCCGATGTAGTGGCGGGCTTGGGCGGCAACGATGTCGGCTGTCATCCGCATTTGTGTAGTCCAGGGAACTGTGGCCATGTTCTTATACATGTAGGACTCGAACGTGAGCTGCTGTACGTCCTTGTTCTTGCACATATCGGTGAACACTTCCATCTGGCGCTCGTTGCCATAGCCCCACTTTTGCAGCCACTGCAAAAAGCGGTACATGGTGCGGTATTCCTTCCACCAGCGCTGTTCGTAGCTGTGCAGCGCAGCGCGAGAAACACGCGGCAGTTTTTCAATGAGCGTCTCGGCGGCCATCTGACCGCTCTTCATGGCCCAGTAGATGCCCTCGCCAGATGTGCCAACCACCAGCCCGGCAGCGTCGCCAACGAGCATCACGCGGTCAAACGCGATCTGGTCACGCGGGTGGATGGGCAGCGCGTGGGCTTCTTCCAGCAGGATTTCGCCGCCTGCGATTTCGTCGGCAAGGCGCTCTTTGAGGTTGGCCAGGTACTGGCGCATCTGCTGGGTTTTGCCGGGGCCTGCACCACAGCCAACTGCAATATGATCGGACTTGGGGAACACCCAGGCGTACAGGTCGGGGCTGCTATCGCGGCCCAGGTAAAGCGAGGCGGTGTCTTCCCAGCGTTCCATTTTGCTTTCTGGCAGGTAGATGCGCTCTTGAATGGCCACACAGTACGGCAGGCGCGGCAGGCCCAACTGCTTGGCGGTGGTGGAATAGGCACCGTCGGCACCGATGACCGCCTCGGCACAGATCGTCTCTGGCGTGGTGCTGCCGTTACGCCGAAAGCTAACCTTCACGCCGCTCGGTTCCACGTCCAGGCTCACCAGCTTGCCCTCAATCAGTTGGGCACCGTTGTCGATGGCCCGTTGGCGCAGCCAGGGGTCGAGGTCTTCGCGGCGGCACATGGCCACGTAGGCTTCCAGGTTTTCGTTGACGCCGCTAATCGGAATATAGGCCATGCGCTTGGTGGGCGAATGGATTTCGGCAATGTGAATCTTCCGCGAAATGACCGACTCTGGAATGTCGAACTCACTGAAGGCAATGGGGGGCAGTGCGCCGCCGCATGGCTTCACGAAAGACAGGTCTTTTTCCAGCATAATGACGGGGATGCCCGCCTGTGCCAGTGCATTTGCGGCGGTGGACCCCCCAACGGAACCACCCACAACAACAATCGGATTCATAAGTCTGGCCCTTCCCTACTTAACGATACGGTTTTTGTTTAACGAACAGCGGTGCCTGTTACAGCGCCCGCAGCCCGATTGCGGCGATTGGCATCCCCCAAACAAACAAACTGACGCCAATCGCACTGAACTTGAGATAGTTCTCAGTCGGTTGTTTGATAAAGCTAATTTGCGTGGGCACCTGCACCAGCAGCACGCCCAGCAAGATTGCGGCAAACACCCAGCGCCCCCACACCAGGAAGGCCGCAATAATCAAAATCTGTGCAACGTTCATCGTCCCCACGATGAGCCATGCCGCCTTTTGCGTGCCCAACAACACCGGAATCGTCTTGATGCCGCTGGCCACGTCCCCGGTGATGCTCTTGTAGTCGTTAATGCTCATGATACCGTGTGAGCCAAACGCATACAGCATGGCAATCAGCACGCTTGGCCCGGTAAGCGACGCAAACGCCGCGTGCCCGGCCAGCCATGCCAACCCCTCATAAGAGATGGCGACGGTGGTGTTGCCCACCCACCCATTGCGCTTGGTGCGAATGGGCGGCGCACTGTAGGCTACGGCCAGCACAAAGCCAATGCCCGCGTACACGAACACATTCACGCCTAAATACAGCGCCAGCGCTGTGCCTATCAGCGTGAGTAGTGCGGCTTGCACGCCCACCTGCCACAGCTTCACCTGTCCCGATGGGATAGGCCGATTGGGTTCGTTAATGGCGTCTACATGGCGGTCGAAGTAGTCGTTAATCACTTGCGACAGGCCGCACAGCACTGGCCCGGCCATCACCACGCCCAGCGCGATGCGGCCTACATCGGGCAGTGCCCACGCAGACGCGCCGCTGGCAATCGTACCGCACAAAAACGCCCACATTGGCGGGAACCAGGTGATCGGCTTCATTAGACGAAGGAATCCAGCATAAACTGGCTGCGCCGTTGCAACTGACCGATTTTCACTGACAATAGACTGTGTCATATACCACTACTTTCTAGCAATAAGCACCAGCCCAAAGGCGGGGACTGCCCCGCCCGTGTGGCGGCACAGCCCCAGCACCCAGGGGTCTAGTTTGTGTTCATACCCATTTCGGTCGTGCCGTCTTCCTCGGCCTCATCCATGTCCATGTCGTCCATAGGGGCCATGTCGTCGGCATAGTTTTCGACAGCGTCCATTTGCATCATGGCTTCAGGCGACATGCGGTAAATCTCTGGCAGGGGCAATTCGGACTCAGAGTTGATCGGGTCGGGCATCACGGCCACAGACTGAGCAGACCCCGGCGGAATCACGGCTTCCTGGTGGCACATCCAGCAGGACGGCACATTGCCCCCCAGCGTTTCACCCCACTCATTGTGGATGTACTGGGTCATTTGCAACATCTGCATGGAGTAGTACTTGGCAGGGACTTCGTAGCTTGGGAAGTAGCGCGAGTTGTGGCAGTGGGTACAGCCTACGTTCATTGCGCTGTTCATGTGGTACATCACCACCTGGTTGTACTGCGTGGCATCCAGGCTGATGTCGTTGCGGCCATTGACGTTCAGCACGCCCTGCTCTTCAACGGAGTAAATCACATCCGGCTCAAGCGGCAGCACGAAGCCTTCTGGCACAAAGCTGACGTTGGCCTGGTAGGTTTCAAATTTGGCCTGGCCGTTGTGGCACACAGCACAGGTGATTTGTGCGCCGGACGGCGCTTTGTTTTCCGTCAGTTCTGGCAGCATAGACAGCCAGTTCTGGTTCAGGTCTTGCACCATCAGCAAGTGCTGACGGGCACGCCATTTGTTCTGCTCTGCGACGGGGTCGCCCCATTCGTCAGCAGCAAAGTTGTTGATGTTATGGCAGTAGGTGCAGCCAACTTCCATACCGCCGACGATGTGGTTGAGCATGTAGCCGTTCACCTCGTGGGTGGTTAGGCCCTGCAAAACCTGCACGTTTTGCGGCATCGGGAAGTCCTGGGCGTAATTGCCCATCGCAATGTAAGATTCGCCAGCGACGTATTCGGATGGGTCGCGGTAGTAGTCCACGTAGATCGGGGAGATTTCGCTTGATTCAACCTCCGCCTGCTCCACAACACGGGTGGCCCCGTTCACGTACAGGATGATGGCGTATGCGCCACCGGCCAGTACAAACGTCACCCCGGCAAAAATAATCAGGAACAAGCCCTGCTTACCGCCGAAGTTCTTCTGCAAAAAGTTCATTACCTTCCCCAATCACGCTTGAGTGTTGAATTGAGCAAGCGACTGTGCCAATCAGACCCCCTGTGGCACAGCCGCCGTAAGTTGTTGGTTAACTACTACCGGTTAGAATGGCGGTGCCACGAAACCGGCGCGTGTGGCCCAGTCGAACCAGTCTACAATAACAGTCCCCGTTAGCAGCACACCGATGCCGCCTGTAATGGCCACCCCTGCGGCAAACCACACACTCCAGTCATGAATCGACTTGGAATTCGCCTGGAAGCCCATGCACCAGCGCCAGAAAAGCTGGGCACGCTGGTTGCCGCTGCCTTCAGCAAACATATCTTCCACTTCACGGTAACTACCCCATTTGGACGTGGCAACGATGGTAGCACCGTGCATGGCCAACAGCAGCGTAGACCCGAACAAGAAGAAGATAGACAGCATGTGGAACGGGTTGTAATAGAAGTTGCCGTACTGCACGCTCAGGTTGTTCGTCCAGTCCAAAATCGAGCGGAAGCCCTGGCCGGGTGCCTGTGCCCAATTGCCCATCAATACCGGGCGAATCAGGTAAATGACGAAGTACAGGAACAGTGCGCCGAAGAAACTCCACAACAGTTGGTAGCCAATCCCCGCAGCGCGGGCACGGCTGTAAATGCGAACACACCAGGCTACAACGGCAGTGTGCAGCAGGAATGTGACAACGATCCAGTCGGTACCGCCGTGCCAGCTTGGTGCGCCAAAGCCAAACTCACCCGGAGGCGGATTGACGGACAGCACCCAGAATTCGCGGGCAAGGGCAATGGGGTCATAGCCGACCTGGGCAGCGTAGGATTCGAGAATGATGAGGGTAGCAATGACGCCTGCGACCACAGCAATCGTGCCAGAAATACCGAGGTAGATCGGGCCAACCTGGCCGAGGTCGAACAACCGCTCCAAGAAGCGGAAGTTTAGCGGCTTTTTGAGGGTGGTGGTTTCAAACCCGCGCCCGGTATATTCCTGGTCTTCCGGGTGGATGAGACGGTCACGACGGCCCCGCCAAATCACAACACTTGATGCAGCAATGACAATGGTGGCGGTGGCAAAGCCTGTGACCTGCCAGAAAGGCAGCACATTCCACCAGTTCCAAAAACCAGTCCAGTCCCAAATAAGTGTACCGGATAGGTAAATGCACAGGTTTGCAAATAATACGGACAAGACGGCGGCCCAGAAGCCCAGGCGGTGAATACCGATCTCACCGATGCTGTAGCCCTGAATGTTGCGCCAGAAGGAGTCCTCATTTTCTTCGCTCTTGTAGGGTCGGTTAGCCATCATGAGGATGATGGAGCCGTGCAGCGAAAGAATGAACGCGGACAGGAAAAATAGCGAAATCGCAATCGCGTGGAAGGGGTTAAAGAAGAAGTTAAAGTATTGGTAGCCGATGTTACTCACCCAGTCCAGGTGGTGCGTGATGCCCAGGGCAAAGCCGTTACCCCACGCGCCCATTGCAATGGGACGCAGGAATTGCAGCGTGATCCACGCGGATACGCACGCGCCATAGGCAATTGGAACTTCGTAGGTCATTTCCAGTTTGCTGGAAAGATCGACCTGACGCATGAGCCAGCCGACGAAAGCGACGGTTGCGAAAATGACGATTAGCAGCCACAAAAAGCCGGGTTCACCGGGGCCAACGAACCGCAGGCCCTCGCTAATCGGCGGCGGGTCTAGGCGTGCCTGCAAAATGTTGGCGACGCCTTCTACAACGAACGCCTGGTACAGGTAGAAGGCAGTTCCGAAGACGATGCCAATGCCTGAAATAATCCCCCAGAAGCCCACATAAAAACGGCCAATCCAAAAGTCGAATGGATCTGCCCCAAACAGGGCGTAAGCCATCGTACCGCCTGGCTTCCTGTAATACGCTTCCATTTCGGCAAAGGAAACCTCCTGACCTTCCAGCGCGCGCTCGATGGCCGGACGTTTACCCTTCTTCGGATCATCGTCAGCGACGACTGTTCCTGTTAACAATCTGAAAGTCATGGGTTGTCCCACTTTCTGCCCAAATGCCCTTGCAAAAGTCTTGGTGGGCCGGTGCGGAGGTTCCCCCGATGCTTACCCCCGCCCGACGTGGTGGTGCTACAGCGAACGGCCTTACAGGGCGAACCAGTTGTAAGCCTGTGTGCTGAGCAGAATGAAGTGAATGGTTAGGCCCATGCCCACACCCAAGAGGATGTAGAGATACATGACGACGCGAAACTGTACTGGACGGTCTTCAGGATTCATGATGCGAATAGCTCCTTTTTTCTATGTAAGATTGCAATGTAGCGTGAACGCTTCAACCGAGCTAAGCGGTGATCCACGGACGCCAGATGAAAACCAGCGTGTGGGCGAAAATCGCAATGACCAGGAACCCATAGGTTGCCTTCACTACGATATCGTGCAGAATCCACTCATCATTGGTGAAAAGCGTCTTCCACGGGTCCGGGACTCTGTCGTTTTCATAAACGACTGACGGATCTTCTGTTGTTACCACGACTTCGTTTTCGCTCATCGTGTACTTCCTCCTTGAAATGCTTCGGTTAACGATGATTTAACCAAAGGGCCTAAATTGGGTCTTTTACCCCCCTGGCCCTTGTCGGTTACAGGTTTGGGTGTTGCCTATTCACTTTGTTCACGAACTTGAAAAGCGCCTTGCTCCAGCATCAAAGACATAGCGTCATCAATGGGGATGCGAACGTCGCCTTCTAAGTCGGAGACACCAAAGGTGCCGAGCTGCTCGCGCTGCCCGTCATTAATGATGTCGTATTGCTCTGCCAGTGATTGTGGCAGAACGGGCATGGCTTCCAACGGGATTTGCGAGCGCAGCGGGCTAATGTCTTCGCTGCTTTGTAGCACATTTACGGGTTGAAAGATGTATGCCCACAGGTAGCCCCCAATCAACAGGGCGGCGATCAGCGTCAGGATGGCACTCCACACGATTAATGTGAGGAAGTTCAAGCCCAGGCGATCTGCACTGTAGGGCAGCTTTGGCCCCAGGTTGATTGAGATGGTACCGTTATCAGCCGGTTGGCTGCTGGTATTCTGGTTTGTTGCCATGAGTAATATCCTCCCCTAGTCCGTGCCCGGCACGGTTTCAAACGCGGCCTGAAGGCTTATGGGCAGTTCCTCAAAGGTTGCGCCCTGGCTGGCCTGCATGGCCCGGATGTAGGCGATGACGGCCCACCGCTCTTCTGGTGTGACGCGAGTAGCATAGCTATACATAGCGCCCTGGCCGTTGGTGATCGTGTTGAAGTACGAGCCAATTGGCTTGTTGGCGATTTCCGGGTCATGATACGATGCCGGGATGGGGAAGCCCTCTTCGCTTAGCACGCCGTCGCCATAGCCACTGTAGCCGTGGCAGGGCGAGCAGTACGAGTTGTATTCCACCTGACCTTCTGCCAGTATGTCCGCAGTGACTTCAAACGGGAATGTGTCTACGAACTCGCCGTTTACCATGCCGGTGTACAGGTGCGCGTCTTCCCGCAAGAAGCCAACCGCAACCACACCGGGTTCCAGTTCACGGGCAGCAGTGCCGAACGTGCGGCTTTCATCGTAGGGGCGGTGCAGCTTGGGCTGCTCGCTCATGTTGCCACAGGCGGCAATCAAAAGAACAACTGCCGCAAGGCTAACTGTCGTGAGCCGCTTGGATACGTTCAACATTAGCTTTGCACCTCGTTTACACCTAGCGGTTCCAGGGATTGCAAGAAGGCTTTCGTCCCTTGCAGGTCAAACTTCGGGTCAGTAACTTCAACGCATAAGAAGAAGCGCGTTTGCGAAGCCTGCTCGAAGTTGGGCGCGTTGAAGGCCGGGTGATAGGGCAGCGGCAGGTTGGAGCGCAAGAACAGGAACAGCAGCACGGTGAGGCCAGCGAACAGAATGCCCGCCTCAAATACGATGATGCTGAACGCCTGCCATGCGTTATCGGGGCGGCCACCGATGTTAATCGAGTAAACCACCACGTCCGTTACGTACTGCATGTAGTAGGCCAGTGCGCCGCCCACAACCAGGGCGATGAGGACGAACCAGGGCAAGATGTTGGCATCCTGGCCCAGCACCTTTGCCAGCCCTTCTACACGGTACGGGCTGTAGGCCAGCACCTTGTTGTACCCGGCTTCACGGGTTTTTTCGGCTGCTTCAAGGAGGCTTTCGCCGTCCTCGAACTCAGCCATAACCCCAAACAACGGGGATTGTGTGACTTGGTTAGGTGTTGCATCCATGTTTAGTGCTCCTCCGATGCGAGCAGTTCTGCTTCGTACATCGGGATGGACGGCAGAATGCGGATGAACAGGAGCAGGAGCGTTGCGAACAAGCCAAACGGCCCCAGCGTGGTCAGCCAGTCCCATATTGTCGGCTGGAAGTATTCCTGGCCGCTTGGCAGGTAGCTGTATGATAGGCTGATGGTGACGATGACGAAGCGCTCTAGCCACATGCCGATGAGCACGCCCACACAAATGGTGACGAGCAGCGGGATGTTACGCCGTACCCGTTTGAACCACAGGGCCTGGATCGCAATCACATTGAAGAAGATCATGCTCCAGTAAAACAACAGGTAGGGCTGGCCGAAGGCACGCTGAATGGTGAGAATCCATTCCATCTCATGGTTCAGGTACCACGCTCCGAACCACTCAATAGAATAGCCGTAGGTAACCATCAACCCGGTGACCAGGACGAACTTGGCAGCGTTTTCGAGGTGGTCAATCGTAATGACTTCCTGCCAGTTGAAGGCCCGGCGCAGCCCGACTGCAATGATAATCACCGCAGCGAACCCGCTGAACACAGCGCCCGCAACAAAGTACGGCGGGAAGATGGTATGGTGCCAACCGGGTGTTAGCGCGATGGCAAAGTCCAGGCCCACGATGCTGTGAACCGAAATCACCAGCGGGGTTGCAATAGCGGCAAACATGTAAGCCGAGTTGTGTAACCGCTCCCAGTGGGCGCTATCGCCACGCCAGCCAGTGCTAAGAATGGCATAGAACATTTTGACGTAGCGGTTTTCCGCTTTGTCGCGCATGGCAGCCAGGTCTGGCAGCAGGTCGATGTACCAGAACATCAGCGAAACCAGGCCATAAACCGATACCGCCACCGCGTCCCAGGCCAGGGCACTGCGCCAGTTCGGGTTCAGCTCCAGGATGTTCGGATAAGGGAACAGCCAGTAGGCGTACTGCGGGCGGCCCAGGTGCAGCAGGGGGAACAGGCCCGCGCAAACCAGCGCGATGAGCGTAGCCGCCTCAGCAAAGCGGCTGAAGGTGCTGCGCCAGTGTTGGCGCATCAGCAGCAGCACGGCAGAGATGAACGTCCCCGCGTGACCGATACCAATCCAGAAGATGAAGTTCACAATGCCCACACCCCAGATGACCGGGATGTTGATACCCCAAATGCCTGTACCCAGAACCAGCAGGTTGATAATCGTAAAAATGAACAGGCCAAGCACAGATGCAGAGATTGTGAACCCAACCCACCACCAAACGGGCGTGTTACGAAAGATGGGCGAGCTGATGACATCAACCAGGAAACCGGGCGTCCCGGCCTCCCGTTCTGTCGGAATTCCTACACTCTGATCTCTTAACAAACGAGCCATTTATGATTCCTCAGTTTCAGCTTCTGCATCCGTCGAATGCAGAACATCGTTCGGGTTGGTAAGCCGTGCCAGGTAGGTCGTGCGCGGGCGCACACCTGTTTCGCCTAGCAAGCTGTAGTTTTGTGGTTGTGCCTTCAATTGCGATACCTGCGTGCTGCTGTCGGCAATGTCGCCAAAGACGATTGCCTGGGTGGGGCAGGCCACCGCACACGCGGGCATGACTTCGCCGTCGTTGATGCGACGGTTTTCGTTGTTGGCATTAATGCGTGCTGAGTTGATGCGCTGGACGCAGTAGGTGCATTTTTCCATCACACCGCGAGAGCGAACCGATACATTCGGGTTACGCAGTTCGTCCAGGATGGGCGTGTCGTCTACATAGTTAAAGAAGTTGAACCGGCGCACGCTGTACGGGCAGTTACCAGAGCAGTAACGGGTGCCAACGCAGCGGTTGTAAACCATCTGGTTCAGACCTTCATCACTGTGGACGGTAGCCTGTACCGGGCAAACCTGTTCACACGGTGCCTGCTCACAGTGCATACAGGGTACCGGCTGGAAGCCCGTCTCATCGGTTTCAGCGTCATAGTAACGGTCTACGCGAATCCAGTGCATTTCGCGTCCGCGCTCCACTTCCGACTTGCCAACGGACGGGCCGTTGTTTTCGGACTGGCAGGCAACCATACAAGCGTTGCAGCCAATGCAAGCCGATAGGTCAATGGTCATACCCCACTGATAGCCTGCGTAGTCCTCGTTGTAGTCTGGCAGCAGCGTCTTGTCGGTGTCGCCGTCATACCCGGCAAAGTCCAGGTTTTCCAGGAAGAAGCCCAACGAAGCACGCTCAATCGGCGGGTGTTCTTCATAAGATTCAAACGATAGTTCAATCTGAGCGTTAGCCAGCGTGTACATATCGCGGGTGCGGGCGATTTGCAGCCCGTCGCGGAAGTTCATCGCGTCTGAACTGCGGATGGCGTAGGCGTTAAAGGCGTAGTCGGCCTCAACATCTGCGCCGCCTTCCTTACCGTAACCCAGGAAGACAGTTACAGCGCCGTCGGGCTGCTCTGGCAGTACCCACACCGGCATTTGAACCGTTGCACCTGTGTGGTCGTCTGCGTCAAAATCGCGTGTTGCGTCAGCTTCGCCTGTGCCATAGAGCAGGTTAACCACCATGCCCGTCGTCAGGCGCAGTTCATCAGCGGTAGCGGGACTAACAAACATAGCCGTGTCCCACGTTAGCTTATTGAACGGCTTGGGCAACTCTTGCAGCCAACTGTTCTGCGAGAAGCGCCCGTCATAGATGAATGGGTCTGGCTGGAAGACAATTTCCAGGCCGTTACCCGCTGGTGCGTCGAAGGGGCCAACTGCCCCGGCAACGTCTGCAACCAGTGTTGGCTCAACTGGCTCAAAGGCTGTGTCTTCGATGACGCCGTTGTGCAGCGCACGCCGCCAGAAGCCGTCGAAGTCATCGCCTTCGTACTGATCCTGCCAGTATGCCTGGAGAATGTCGAAGCTGGAGCGCTCATCGCCTGTTAGCAGGGCCAGCATATCGTAGTCACTGCGGGTTGTATCCAGCAGCGGGCCGATAGGCGGTTGCATCAGGCTGGCGGTACCATCGAAGGCGCGGGCGTCGCCCCACGTTTCGATGAAGTGCTTTTGCGGAATTTGCCAGGTGCAAAGTTCGGATGTTTCGTCGTTGTAGTAGCCCAGGTGAACGCTGAACGGCACGTCGGCCAGTGCTTCGGCAAACGGGATGTCGTTAGGGGCTGTGAAGGCCGGGTTGCCACCCATAATGAACAGCGCGTCCACGTCACCGTTGCTCATAGCGTCAGTAAGCGCGGCCAGGTCCGCCGTCTGGTTGACGGGGTTGGCTTCGACTGGCTCTGTGTAGACGACGGTGCTGCCCACGTTACCCAGTTCCGCATTGATGGCGTGAACCAGCGCGTGAACGGCTGGTGACTGCCATGCACCGGCTACAACGAGGGATGCGCCTTGGTTGGCGCGGAGGTCTTCGACAATCGCCGCCAGGGTGTTGCTGTCCCAGGGCGCGTCGTTAAGTGAAAAGTCTGTTTCGATGCCGAGTTCAGCCGCGAGTGCGCGTGTGAACCACTCAACGTCGCTAGGCTTCATCTTCAAGCGATGATCCGCAGCAGCACCGGTAAGGCTTGGCGTGCTTTCGACGGCATAGAGACGGCTGATTTCCGGTGTTTCACCTGCCGTCACACGAACTCTGCGCGTTGCGGCGTAGTCGCGGGCGTAGTGCAAACTGCCATCTAATGCAGACAGGAAGTCACCATCAATGGCAACAATTACGTTAGCTTGTGAGAAGTCATACGTGGTGTTGACCACTTCCCCGAAGGCCAACTGTGACCCGGCGACAATGTTATCGCGGGCAACAGGCTCGTACTGGTGCCACTGTGCGCCGGGGTATTGTTCCAGCAGCGCGTCGATCTGGCTGGCCAGTGTGGGTGACGTGACCGTTTCAGTCAGCAAACGGAGTCCGGTACCGTCGCCTATGTTGGCCATCTGGCTTTCCAGCGCGGCCAGGAACTCGTCCCAACTGCTCAGGTTGCCCTCGTTGCGAACGTCAACGGCCCGGTCCGGGTTGTAAAGTTCCAGCACGTTAGCCTGGATGATCGCATTACTGCCGCCCAACGACGCCGGATGATCCGGGTTACCGTCCAGGCGGTGCGGGCGTCCTTCGTGCGTTTCGATGAGGACGCCGGTTGCGTACCCACCCAGCACCATCGTGGATGCAAAGTAGAGCGGCTGACCGGGGATGACCTCTTCGGGCACGCGCACATAGGGGATAATGCGCTCGTTGGGCGGTGAGGCTGTGGTGCAGCCCTGAAGCGCGAACCCCGACAATGTGAGGGTCGCCCCCATAATCTTGAGGAAGGACCGGCGATCTAAACCGCTGCGCTGCAAAATAACAGCTTCGCGGGGATAGTTTTCTTTGAGAAAGTCCTCAAAGTCTTCCCGCGCTGCAATTTCATCAATGTTACGCCAAGTCACAGGGTTAGAGGACCCGTCGCTTGATGGATGAGCATTCATGTTGGTGTTCTCTGCGTCGCTCATGCTCGGCATGGTTGATAGCCCTCCAGGCTTAGTAGTGGCAGATGTTGCAGTTGTCCAGACGATCCAGATTATGGATGCCGTATTCTTCGATGAGTTGCAGCCCGACTTCCGTCTGGTTTTCGGGGTACTCATAGCCGAAGGTGTATACGTGCTCAACCGGACGGATATACTCTTCAGGTGCCCAGTGACATTCCAAGCACCAACTCATAGAGAGGGACTCAACTTGCCAAACCAGCGGCATCTGGTCTACGCGGCCATGGCAGGTTTCGCAAGCGAAGCCGTTGGTCACATGGGCGCTGTGATTAAAGTAGACGTGTTCTGCTAAATCGTGAACGCGGTTCCACACGACGGGTTCACCCGTTTCGTAGCTGGTGCGTACCGGTTCCAGTAGTTCACTGTAGGTTGCGATTTGGGAGTGGCAAGACATGCATGTGTGGGTGCTGGGGATGCCACCATAGGCAGAGTATTCTGCATTTTCATGACAGTAGCGACACTCGATGTTCAATTGATTGCTGTGCAACTGATGGCTAAACCGCACGGGTTGCTCGATGGCCACACCTGACGGTCCGGTAGACGCGGTATATGGCGACCACTGCCAGCCAAAAACAATCGCCAAAACGAATGCTGTGGCGAGTCCACCAGCTAGAACGCTAATGCGTGCGAATGTGTTGACGCTTGGGTTGAACAATTGTGACATTTTGATAACCGTATGGTTAAATCTTGATGATAAGTTTACCGACCTTCGTTGCTGCCCACAGTATCCCCTCGAACAATTCGGAGGTAACCTAAAGGAGCATATGTGACTCGCTTTTGCCCGTCAGGGCACCGATATTGGGCTAAATTTAATGTGCCCGTTGTGCATGGATTATGATTTCTTCTTTTGCTGGCTATCCCTTTCGTTTTACTTACGAAATTAAACCTGTGACGGCGCTCATAACTTCACAGGTGGAACAAGCTGGACGCATCTATGAGCGTGACTTGAGCGTCTACTAAATGCTTGCTGCGCCCCTAACAATATAATACCAAACAACGAACAGGATAGGCAACTTACGATCTTCTCACAAACCATGCGCTAATGCTGTATCTCATTTAAGGGGGGGCTGCGTCTACATCTGGTATACTGACATACGATTGTGATTGATCCTATCAACGAACGGAAAATATGATGGCCCTTCCTTCTCCCCTCCCCGCTGACCCGATGACGTTTGCCAGCTCTGCCGGGAACGTGAGCTACTATGCGGATATACACCAAGACGGGCGTCCTGTGCTGTTGCTGCACAGCATCAATGCGGCAGCAGGGGCCTATGAAATGCGCCCCCTGTTTGAGCATTACCGCACCGTGCGCCCGACCTATGCGCTAGATTTGCCGGGGTTTGGCCTGTCGGATCGGGATGATATTGTGTATTCACCGGAGTTGTACGCAGAGGTCATCACAGAGTTTTTGCAGGCGACGATGACGGGGCCAGTAGACATTATCGCGCTGAGTTTGAGCTGCGAGTTCACCGCAATGGTGGCCGTCAATCATCCAGAGCGGGTTAATACCCTGACGTTTCTAGCTCCTTCAGGGATGACAGACCGCCCCAGCCTGAGCAAAGGCTTCTATGATACGATTTCGTTCCCGCTGTGGGGGAAGGGGCTATTCAACCTGCTGGTGGTGCGGCCCAGCATCCGGTTTTTCCTGAATCTGGTGTTTGTGGAGGACATCCCGGAAGACTACCTGAAGTATGCTTATGATACGACGCAGCAGCCGGGGGCACACCACGCGCCGCTGTACTTTGTGGGGGGGCAGCTTTTCATGCGGGATGTGCGCGAGCGTTTCTATAATAAGATACCAGTGCCTGTACTGGTCATCTATGGGGATGACCCGAATGTGGGGTTTGCCAAGCTGCCGGATTTAGAAGCGGAAAACCCCAACTTCGAGTCGGTGCGCTTTTTGAACAGCAACTCTATGCCACATTGGGACGAGCACGACGCGACGGTGAACCAGATCAATCAATTCTGGGATAAGTTCGCCGTTGCGACGTAACCTGCCTCACGGGTTGCTTGGCGCGGCTCTGGCGTTGCTTTCGGCCTGGCCGTTGCCCTGCGGGGTTGGCGGCTGAGCAGCAGCAGCCCAACACACAGCAGCAGCCACGTCGCGGTCATCCCAACCGCCATCCATGCGGGGACGGACAGCACATCAAAGACGAGCAGCGCGGTAAAGGCAATCCCTTTGAGGCCGAGGTAGGCAGCCGCAATACGAATAATGGGTTGGTAGGTGTGCATGGCGTCGCTCCTGTGAGATGAATCAGACGGGATACTTGTTGCCTGAAGTATATCATGCCGTTGTTAGGGAAGGGGCGGGCGGATGCCAGCCATCCCAGCCCACCTCACAAAGCACACTCAATAACTACACGACTCCCCTATTGCCAGGATTTGGGCTGCATGTGGCTGCACTGTGGCGGTCAAACCTGCCGGATGCGGTAGAGATACGGGACACGGTAGCATGGTGGGGGCGGTGCTGGCGAGTGGAACTACCGTCGAGTCAGGCAACAGCGCCACCAATGACAGGTCACGCTGCTACTCGGCGCTCTCATCCGGGAAGATGTCAGTTATAGCGATGGTAAAGCCGGGTAGCACATCACCGCCTGTCAGCCTGTCACCATCCCCCAACACCAACACGGACTCACTCCGTCGGTGAACCTCCACCTGACGGGCAACATAGTCCACTACCCAAACGACAACGCCCGCCTTCAGGTAGAAGGCCAGCTTTCGCCGCAGGTCGGTTTGTTCGGTGCTGTTACCAGGGTCGGATAGGACTTCGACAACCAGCGGAGGCGGGGTGGGTTCAAAGCCTTTTTTGGCGGGCAGCTCACGTACATAAGCAACATCTGGCGCAAACACATTACCATCAATGAGGTACCCACCACCCTCACCAGACACATACCCCTTAACCTTGTGCTGCATCAGGAAGAGGGAAATGAAGGCAACGATACGCATCGCAACAACAGACGCAAATGAATTAGATGGCAATGCGATAATCTCCCCGTCAATCAACTCAAACCGCTTGTCGGCATTTTCGCGCTTGTGGGCGAACGTGTAAAACGCCTCTGGTGTGACGGTCTGTTTTGTGGGCAGCGCCATGAGGGTCACCTCCATTACATCTACCGTGAACAGTATAGCACAGTCATGATTGGGCGCGTTTTCGGTAAAGCGAGGGAGAAGCCGAGGCAGACTGTTAAATCCGCCCCGTGATGCAGGTTAGCTCAGTTCCAGGGTGTAGGCAGCAAAGGCGGGCTTTTGCGCCTCAATGATGCGCTCAGCGACTTCGCGGCCCAGGCCGTTCTCATCACCGTTAAGGTGCATCCGCACGGTGAAATGGCCGATGTCGTCCTCGATGATGTCTGGCGCTACGCCAAAGTACAGTTCCAGCATACGGCTGAGGCCCGCACGAGTGCCCCGGCGCATGTACAACCACCCCACCTGCCCCATGATGCGGCGCTGCTGCTCAACCGGCAGGTCATCCAGCAGCAGGATGTCGAACCAGCTTGCCATCCACTGCAACCACTCTGCCGGGGCAATTTCCGTGTCCAGGTACAGGTCGAAGTTATCGACAATGTAGCTAATGGGCGCAAACATCGACTCGAAGATGAGTAAGAAGCGCCCCATGAACTCGCTTTGCTGGTAAACCTCCGGCAGCCACGTCATCCAGGTACTCTGGTCACGCGGCACCCCCGGCGGATAATCTGCAATGCGGGCGGGCACGGGCGGCAGGGCTTCGCTGGCGTCGTCAATTGCACGCGGGCGGGCGACTATCGGGCGCTGGGAGTAGACAAAGTTTTCTACCGTCATCAGGTATGGCCCCACCCGGATGGTGTTGCCCACGTCCAGTTCGTGCTGCACACGGCTAACGAGGCGCACCTCGTTGAGCCACACGCCGTTGCTGCTGTTCAGGTCTTCAATGAAGTATTTGTCCTGCTCACCGTTCCATGTGATCCGCATATGCTGGCGGCTGATTTCACGGTGGTTGAGCGGCAGGTCGTTGTCATTAGAGCGGCCCACACGCAGGCCATTACGCCCGACGACGATCTCATTGCGGTCCAGGTTCGGCCCGTTGATTTTAATCAGCAGGCGAATTTCTTCAGCTTGTGCGACCATGTTCTACCTTCCGTATTAGCGCCAGCGATGGGCACGGCACCCCCATACTCGCCCGTTAATCTGGGACGACGGTGTGCTGATAGGATACCACAATGCCGTCAGTCGGCACGGCCACTTCGGTGACTTCGGCTTCCCGCCGGAACTGACGCGCCTCGTAGACGATAGGGTACAGGTTCACCGTGCGGACGAACTCCACCCCCTCAATGATTTGCAGGGCCGCAATCACATCACCTGCCAGCAGGTCACGGCCAAACGGCCAGCCCTGGCCATCCATGCCGCCCGTCAGCGGGTTGATGAACTCAAACAGGCGCTGTTCTACGATCTGGCGCACCTTGTCAAACTCATAATGGCGCGACACCCGCAACCGCACCTCGGTTTCTACCCAGCGATAAACGGGCGTGGTGACTTCTAACCGCGTGGAGAGCAAGCGCCGTTCATCAAGGAACTGCTCGACCGCCTCGCGCACATCGTCGGCCAGTTCCAGCGACTCCGGCGAGATAAAGCCGCGCAGCACCGGAATGTACGGGATAACCAGCAGGCGGTTTTCACCGCGATTGGTGGTGGGCGGCTGCAAGCAGTACGCCCGCCCGATCTTACCGGGCACAGCCTGCTTGGCCAGATACTCGTAATCGCTGGCGGTGACGGCCCGCTGAAGCGAGCGCAAGTGCCCCGGCACACGCATCTTACCGTTTTCGAGGTCTTCGCTGTCACGCCCGCCGCTGGCTGCCCCCCGGTTCATGACTTCATCTATGTAGGGGATAGAGGTTCGCAGCACGTTGATGGCCCCCGCACCGATGTTCCCCTCGCGCCCGCCCCCGCTGCGGTACGTCCGCATAACGAGCAGTGCCCCTTTGGGCGGCAGCGCCCCATAGCGCTTCACGCTGCCGTCAGGTTGGGGCAGGGCCGGGCCTAGCTGCACCTCACCGTTTTCACTGTCGATGGTGTAGTGGCGGTCGTTTGCATTAGACGTAGAGAAATCGCTGACTTCCGTCCAGCGCTGTTCACGCCCATCTTCCAGGCGCACGATAAGGTATTCGTCGGCGGTGCGGGTGGCGACGGGGGTATTTTCCAGATAGAACACCTGCCCCGGCGTGCCATCAGAACGGCCCAACACCTCATTGACGGCACGGGTCACGTTGGTGCAGGCGACGGTGCCCCCCCAACTGGTCACTTCCAGGCGGTTAAGCGTGGGGCTAATCTCGTAGCGGCTTTCGGTTTCGCCCGCATCGTAGCGCAGGCGCACCCAGTAGGCGTTAATGTCGTTGCGGGCGGTGCGGCGCAGTTGGGGCAAATGCACACGGATGAGGCCCTGCTGGTTGAGGCCGCGTGTTTCGTCTATGTCTATGTCCAACGGAATCCAGTTGGTATCGAGGCCGCTGCCCAATACCTCCCACACATACGGCGGGTTGGTGGGGTCAATACCGGCCCCTTCGGCATCCTGTACGCCAAACTCGAAGCCTAACAGGTGATTGCTCAAGTCTTGTTCAAAACCGAAGTAGATCGCGTCGTCGTATCTGGGCGTTTCTGACGCGAATACCTTGATCGACTCAAACCCGGCTTCGATGCTGGTCACCGTGTGCGAGTTATAGTAGCGCGAGCCTTCTTCATCTTCATAGTTGGTGAGCAGGTAGGCCAGCTCTGGCACTTGAATCGTCATCGGGCCATCAGTTGAATAGACGATGGACGGGTCCGTTTCGGTGCGGGTGGTGGCCACTTCGATGTCACCGGGAATAATAATGGGGATGTTTTGCGGCGCACTTAACCAGAACGTCACATCCACTTGCGCGGCAGACGCCTCTTGCAGTCGCATCCCGATCAGTTCCATGAACTTGATGAAGTTCTTTTCGGGCACGCGGTTAAGCCGGTAAAGCATAATGTCCGTCATGAACGCAAAAAGCTCTATTAATGTGATACCCGGATCGCTGGCCCCATGATCGGTCCACTCTGGAGTGTAAAGGGGGATGCGGGCGCGGGCTTCGTCAACCAGGTCTTGATATTCGCGGTCGTCTAGGCGGGGTACTTTTAATGGCATGGGCGAACCCCCTTAGGAGTCGTTTGCGACGTTGAGAACGTCTGGATTTAAGTAAAAAGGAAAGACCATACTGCGCGGGTCTGGAAAGTTTTTCAACCGATAGATAATGTTGATAACCAACTCCCCCAGTTCGCCGTCGCTGGCTTCAACATTGACTTGATCCAGATCAATGCGCGGTTCCCACCGCTCAAGGGCATCGCGCACGAAGCGCTCGGCCACGATAGCGGTTTGCTTGTTGGCCGGGTCGAAGATCAACTCGTGAATGCGGCAGCCAAAGTCCGGGCGCATCAGCCGCTCCCCCGGCACTGTATGAACAATCATGTAGATGGACTGGCGGATGGCGTCATCTGCACTGACGAGGGCCAGTCGATTGCGGTCATTCAGGCGCAGTGGGAATGCAATGGAGCGCCCTAGAATGTCGTCGGCATTGAACATGTGCCGTTACCTCCCCAATTAGATAGCCCGCGCACGAGCCTGACGGATAAGTGATCTGCGGTTGGGGTGCAGACTGCTGCACCCCGGCTGGCCGCGCTTTGCAAACAGCCCTTAGTTTATAGCGACCATCGCACCCTTGATGGTGGCATTGCCCGTTGCCTGCAAGGTCAGCGTAGTGGATGCCTTTACCGTTGCCGCCATTTGCGCTGTGACAGACACATTCTGGCCTGCATTGATGGTGATGTTGCTACCGGCTTCCAGCGTCATGCTGCTGCTGGCCTTAATGGTGATGTTGTTACCCTCAATAGAAATGTCGCCATCAGCTTTGACGTTGTATTTGTCTTTGGAGGTGAGGGCGATGGTCTTGTTGGCCATGTCCATCAGCATTTTGGTGTCACCTTTGGCGTCAATCAGTTCGATGGATTCCTTGCCGCTCTCGTCAGTGAAGGTGAGTTTGTGCCCAATGCGTGTGGTCATTGCACGAACTTCCACCTTACCGTTTTTGACGCTTACGTTGGTGGGCAGGCCGGGCTTGTCTTTGCCGTTGTGCAGCCCGCCAATCACCACCGGGTAGTCAAAGTCACCCTGTTCAAACACGACCAACACCTCGTCGTTAATTTCCGGCGTCCACTCCAGGCCGCGCTCTGCACCGCCACCCAGCACGGCCACCCGCGCCCATCCAGAAACCATCTGGTCGTCTAGCCAGGGGTAACGCACCTTTACACGACCCAGATTTCTCGGATCGTTGTTGTTATCTACCAGGCCGATGTAAGCCCCCGGCCAACGCTGTTGAGCGGTGGCTGAGACGGCGGCATCGTCTAAAAGCTCACTGAACAGGCGCGGACGGCTGCCACTCACAGCGAACTCAACCTGATAGGTTGGTTGGAGGCTTGGGTCATAGATGTGCAGGGCAGACGTGACAACATACTTTCCGTTGAACATGCCGCAGTTTTGCACATCCACCTGGGCACCGCTGATGAGCAGCGGGTCACCAGCGGCGATGCCCGTTGCTTCCATGAAGTTGCCGTTGATTTCGTCCAGGATGGCCTGGGCAATGGCTTTCGCGTGGTTGGGGTCCACCACAGGGCGGCGCACTTCAATTTGATCGGCGGATTTAAACTGGGCGGCGGCGACATCCCCGCCGGACTTCTTATTGCTGAAGCCGGTTGCAGGATGCACCTTGCTGCTGGTGGCCTGCTCTACGATAGCTTCTTTTTTGGCCGGGTCCCAGCCGCGCACAATAACTTTATCCACCTGCCCCGCTGCTGACGCCTTGGGGCTGAAGTAGGTCAGGTTTTTGCTCCACAGCAAATCAATGATGGAGCCGCGTGTGGTGGCTGCCTTTTTGAAGTGCAGCGTTTTGCCATCTACATACACTTCGTAGCCGTTCACAGCCGCCAGCCGATGAAGGAAGTTGAGGTCGCTTTCGTTTTGCTGTACCACATGTTCGCGCACAGTTTTGGTTTCATCAACGCTAACGCTCAGGCCAGCCGCCCTGCCCAGTTCCTTAACAATGTCGCTGTCTTTATTTTCGATGAATGCTTTTGAGGTAGCCCCCCGGCTCAGGCGATGGCTGGGGTCAAAGCCGCGCACGATGTACGTCAGCACATAGTCCTGCTTGAACTCAGGTTCAATAGCGGTGACCTCACCCTTAAACAAGCTCACCAGCTTTGTCTCGTCTTTAGGGTCGCCATAAGTAATTTCAATGGGTTTGCCGAGGGAGAAAACCTCTGTTTCCATTAGTTCCAGGTCGTCATCCTGGAAGATGGCCGTGAACATGTCTGGCACATAAAACGACATATCCACCTCAATACGCAGCAAATACTTCATCCACTTGTCAATGTATTCGCCAGCAACTTTGATGCCGATATGCTCAACATCAACCCCTTTGGCTTTCGTGGTAACGACCATTACTGTTGCCCTCCTGTGTGGCCTACATCATCACCAGGCTCATACCCGTGCGAAGCTGGCGCAGGCTGTTGATGCCGTTTTTACCCATCAGTGTGCGATGGCCAGTGCCGCCCATCTCTGCCAGCAGGTCAATTCGCATATCCATCGTGTAGGTAATGGTGCTGCCTGCCGGGACGCTGGTAGCGGTGCTGGCAACAGCCGACTTGTTCTTTTTAGAGTCTTCATCGGAGTAGTGCAGCAGGGAGATGTTGACCTCGCTGCGGAGCGGGGTGCCGTCGAAGTGGAACAGGGTGAACTTTTCGCTGATTTGCGTGATAACAGCCTCAAAGTACTGGCTGCCCCAGGCAAATGCGACCGACGGCGGGCGGCCCTTGTCACTGCTTCTGTTGCGCGTGGACTCGTCAATTTCGACCATCTTCCACAGCTTTTGGGTCAGCTTGGTAACGTCGGTTTCTTCCTCTTGCGTGTCGAAGTGCAACGTGAGCGACAGCGTGCGGGCCTTGCCTTTGGTGAACTCTGCACTGGGTTCGTCAACACCCGCCTTGCCCTTGTCTGACCACTCTATCGACTTGGTGATAGTGAACTCGTAGGGATTGAACATGAAGTCTACTGTAGAGTTCGGGTCACGCGGGTGAAGCAGGTTATAGATTTTCGCGGGTTGTAGGCCGCCGCGTGTTAGATTGCTAACCATAATATTGACTCCTCCGCCCTATGTGGGGCTGTTTTCTGTCTACTTGGCTCAACCGACATGATGCTTACACAACTTTACCGCAGGCTGCGTCGTTCGCGGTCTGTGCGAAGCCGGTTTCGCAGCTTACGGAAGACATCGCGGGCCAGCCCTTCTACGTCGATGTTTTCACCGGCGGCGTCGGTATTTTGGGTATCCGTTTGCATTTGCATTTGCTGCGGGGCATCGTTGGCACGCTGCACCACAGGCATTCCCACATCCGCTAACGACGGTGGCTGCGATTGGGGCGGGTCTGGCTCCGGCTGGCGCTGGACGCGCTCCCCATTGGATGGCGTTTGCTGCTGGGATGTGTTGGAGCGCGACGACGACGGCCTGGCTTGTTCACGCTGTTCGGCGGCGCTGTTCATCGCCCGCAGCGCCTGGAACAGATTCATTTCCTGCCGGGGATGATCCCGGTTGACAGGCTCTTGCCCGGCCTGCTGGCGCTGGATGTTGTCGATAGCTTCGAGCAGTTGGCGATCACTGACGCGGGGCTGGTTCGCATCTGGTGTGCGCTGGATGGGGTCACCATTTTCGTCTGCTTCGGGCAGGTCGTTGAGAATGCCCATATCTGAAAGCGCATCAAACAGGGATTGTTCCTGACGCCGGGGCGCGTTGGGGTCGGCTTCGCGCTGGATGTTTTCAGCGTCCCTGCCAACCATGTCCGCGGGCAGGTCGTTGAGAATGCCCATGTCTGAAAGCGCATCAAACAGGGATTGTTCCTGACGCCGGGGCGCGTTGGGGGCGGCTTCGCGCTGGA
>DAOTTY010000184.1:0-3203 GCA_034437575.1 Anaerolineae bacterium
GGTTCTCCGTTCCCATTGCCATCAATCCACGGGGTCTGCATTTTCCCGTGCCCCGCTGCCCTGATCCCATCTCTGCCCGCCTCAAAACAGGTGCGCAGATTGCCGCCCTGCCTCAGGGCCGTGAAAAAGTGTGTCGAAAAGAGGATCTCCTGGTGCGATGCCCAGGCCAGCAGATCGGGGCCGGTTGAGGCAACAACCACCCGCCGCGCACCACTTACCGTCTCAAACGGCTCAATGAAGCTGCCAGCATGGCAGGAGTCAATGATGATATTGACTTCCAGGTAGGTGAACTGATCTTCAAGAGCTGATAGCCAGGTATTGAGGTCGCCGGGGGTAATGTGTTCTGTATCGCTCTTGCTGGCATCCAGGATGAATCTGTTTTTTTTGCCGTGCCCGACCAGGTAGAGCGTGAGGGGGCGGTTTGCATCAACTTTTTGCGCTGCCCATTCGGTAATGGACTCTTCGAGGTATTCCCGCGTGGGGATACGGTCCACGTGCTCATAGTTCAGGTTGCCCAGATACCGAATACGGTCCGGGTAGCCATACTTGTTCTTGAAGATGGTGTAGACATCGCTGGCCATCTTGTGTAGCTTGTCTTTCAAAGCATCCCCGCTATCTTGAACGACAATGATGAGTGCACCAGCATAGATTTCCTCATGAAGCGAACGCACCGAGAGGGTATAATCTGCCTCAAAAAAACTGGTATCTGTTTTGCTCCCCGTCTGGGATACGCGCAAGTATACGGTCCCGTCTGCATGGGCTTCGTAGGGGTGGTAAATCTCCGGAGTGTAGGGATAGTCGAGCGTTGTCACCAGGTTTTCCTCATTGCAGCCACCTGTGTAGAGTTCAAGCACCAGGTCGGCGGGGGAGTCGGGGGGGACCCGCGCCTCAATCAGGTAGTTGGTGTCGGAGATAACTTCCAGCCGGGCCCAGTCCACGTCTTGCTCCGTCGTCAGGGTGTGCTCCTGAATAGTGCCGTCGGTGGGGAGAGGCTTTGCATGGGAGCAGGTGTCGTCGGGTTCGTAGGGATCGTATGGATTGGAGAGTCGCAGGATTTGCAGATCGCCATCTGTAACATAGATAAGATCATCTACTACATGCACCCCGAAGGCATACCCTGGCGTATCGTAGGTGCCAAGGAGGGCGGGGGCGGCAGGGTTGCTCACCTCCACGATCTGCAACTGACCATCACTCCATGTCCTATGGGCAACGTATGCGGTGCTGTTCACCACATACACTCCGAGTGCGAACCCTGGAGTGTAGCTGCCGGATAACGTTGGGGTAGCGGGGTCACTCACATCAATGATCTTCAACCCACTACTCCCAGCGGCGATGTAGGCCGTGCTGTTCACCACATGCACCCCGTAGGCATCCCCCGGCGTGTCGTAGGTTCCCAGGAGGGCGGGAGCGGTGGGGTCGCTCACATCCATGATCTGCAACCCACTCAAGTCATCGGCGACGTAGGCGATGTTGTTCACCACCTGTACCCCTTTGGCATGCCCCGGCGTGTCGTAGCTACCCAGCAGTGTAGGGGTGGCGGGGTCGCTTACATCCACGATCTGCAAATCCCCATCGGCGACGTAGGCGGTGCTGTTCACCACATGCACCCGGTATGCCATCCCCGTCGTGCCGTAGGTGCCCAGGATAGCGGGGGCAGCGGGGTTGCTCACATCCACGATCTGCAACCCACCATCACTATCGGCGACATAGGCGATACTGTTCACCACATGCACCCCGTTGGCCCCCCCCGGCGTGTCGTAGGTGCCCAGGATAGCGGGGGCGGCGGGACTGCTCACATCCACGATCTGCAACCCACTACTCCCAGCGGCGATGTAGGCGGTGCTGTTCACCACCTGCACCCCGACGGCATACGCCCACGGTGTGTCGTAGGTGCCCAGGAGGGCGGGGGTGGCGGGGTTGCTCACATCAATGATCTGCAAACCTTTATAATAATCGGCGACGTAGGCGATGCTGTTCACCACATTCACCCCCCAGGCCTCCCCCGGCGTGTCGTATGTTCCCAGGAGGGCGGGGGCGGCGGGGTCGCTCACATCCATGATCTGCAACCCACCATACCCATCGGCGACGTAGGCGGTGCTGTTCACCACCTGTACCCCGATGGCCCCCCCCGCGTAGGTGCCCAGGAGGGAGGGGGCGGCGGGGGCGCTCACATCCATGATCTGCAACCCACCATCCCTATCGGCGACGTAGGCGATGTTGTTAACCACCTGCACCCCTTGTGCATACCTCGACGTGTCGTAGGTGCCCAGGAGGGCGGGGGCGGCGGGGTTGCTCACATCAATGATCTGCAAACCACTACCCCCATCGGCGACGTAGGCTGTGCTGTTCACCACCTGCACCCCGTTGGCATACCACGGCGTGTCGTAGGTGCCCAGGAGGGCGGGGGCGGCGGGTCTGCTCACATCAATGATCTGCAACCCACTACTCCCAGCGGCGATGTAGGCTGTGCTGTTCACCACATGCACCCCGGAGGCATCCCACAGCGTGTCGTAGGTGCCTAGGATGGCGGGGGCGGAGGGGTTACTCACTTCCACGATCTGCAAATTCCCAGCAACGACATAGGCTATGTTCCCCACGATCTGAACATTCTGAACAAAATCTGGCAGGGGCAATCGCCCCACCCTCACCGGCAGCATTGGGTTGCGGATGTCGAGAATGGTCAACGCCGCACCTTCGCCCATGTATGCATAGTTTCCCTCCACCGCCACCGCTTTCACAATGCCGCCAATGCTGCCCACATATTCGACCTCCAGCGGGAGCCATCCCCCCTGCGCGGCGGCGGGAGGGGTGGGGCGGGGGAACATAGTAAACAGCAGGCTCCCCACAACAACCACAACAGACACCAGCAGTAATCGAACCAGCCGGTTTCCCAGCACAGCATGCAATCGCATCATAAGAGACCTCCAGATACGGTGTGATGTTCATCTGCTTGTGGGGCGTTTGCCATCCCCTGCGTGCTTGTGGGCTTGCGGAAACCAGCGACATCCTCCAGGTATGGTACAATGATCAGGCTTCTGCGACACCTCTACAGTCTGTTCAGGAGATAACAAGAACCCGATCCAGATGCTTTCCTGGCCCGGATGGGCTTTTTGTTTTTCATATCAGCAGCCTTCAGTATACCATATTTCAGCGGGAAAAAAGGGGGATTTGGGGGGAGCGTTCATTGCTGGGGACTACCTGAA
>DAOTTY010000185.1:0-23323 GCA_034437575.1 Anaerolineae bacterium
GGTTTTTTGTTTCCATGATGAAGTCGGACATCGGTTTGCTTCCTCAAGTCATTAATTGGGGTTGGCTACTGTTAGTTTACAGCAAGTTTCGCAATTGCGAGACGCTTTTTACCTACGGGTATAGGCCAGCGTGAATACGGGTTTGCTGCTCCCTCCCCCCTAAATCCCCTCACCCGACCGCCGCTGTGCGGCCAGGCGACGGGCGGGGGCACCGGGTGCCGCTGTTTAAGCCCCTCTCCCAGGGCCACAGGCCCGTTCGGGAGAGGGGTTGGGGTGAGGGCTAAGTCGTTACAGTTTTTGTTCGCTTTTTGAAAAAAGTGACGGTTTGGGCAGCGCCCAATCATCAGCCATGCAACTTTGCAAAAGCCCTGGCACTAAACAGTGGCGGGTTGAAGTTCGGCGGCTTAAACTATATATTGCAGTCTCATGTTCGGTTCATCAACGATAAGGACACGCTCAACATGGCAAAAGTAGCAATTAACGGTTTGGGGCGCATTGGCCGCGCCACACTCAAGCTAGTGATGGAAACACCAGAGCTTGAACTGGTTGGTGTCAATGACATCGCAGACGTGGCGAATATCGCGTACCTCATCCAGTACGATACGGTTTACGGTAGGTACGAACACGACGTTAAAGGGGAAGACGGCAAGCTGACGATTGGTGACCTGGAAGTGCCGTACTTCAGCGAGCGCAACCCGGCAGACCTGCCCTGGAGCGAGCATAACATCGACATTGTGTTTGAATGCACGGGCTTTTTCACCGACACAGAAGGCGCAGGCAAGCACCTGGAAGCAGGCGCTAAATATGTGATCGTCAGCGGCCCCACCAAAAGCAAGGATATGCCCACGGTTGTTCACGGCGTGAACACCCAGGACGGCCTGACCAGCATCATTTCCTGTGCAAGCTGCACCACCAACAACGTCGGCCCGGTCATGGAAATCATCAACCGTCACTTTGGCGTTGAAAACGCGCTGATGACCACCATCCACGCCTACACCGCCACCCAGGCCATCGTTGACGGCCCGGACAAGAAGGACTTCCGCCGGGGCCGTGCAGGTGCCCAAAACTTCGTGCCCACCTCTACCGGTGCGGCGATTGCGGTCACCAAAGCTATGCCGGAACTGGAAGGCAAGTTCGATGGTGTGGCTGTTCGCGCCCCCATTCCGGTCGGGTCCCTCTCTGACATTACGCTGGTTGTGGGCAAAGCCACCAGCGCTGAGGAGATCAACGCCACGCTGCGGGCCGAATCCGAAACGGAGCGCTACAAGGACGTGTTTGGCGTGACGGATGAGCCGCTGGTTTCGTCAGACATCATCGGCCTCAGCTACGCTTCTATGGCCGACCTTGCTATGACGCAGGTTGTGGGCGGCACCCTGGTCAAGATCATGACGTGGTACGACAACGAGTGGAGCTACACCTCACAGATGATCCGTCAGGCGGTAACGCTGGCCAGCGAATCTGAGAAAATCCCCAGCTAGGTCACCGGGCGCACACATCAGTGCGCCCCTGCCATGCTAAACCGTTGTGCGGGGTCGGCATATCAGCCGGCCCTGATTGAGTGTCCCCTACTCCGTTACGCGCCACACATCAATCACGCCCGGTTCGCCCGCTGTCGCAATCGCCGCCCCATCAGGGCTGAAGGCCACCGCCAGCAGCGACCGCTCACCATCCCCAATATATGTATCCAGCAGCCCCCCCTCGGCTGCATCCCACAGGCGCAGCGTCCCGTCAAAGCCGACAGTTGCGATCACATCACCATCAGAATTATACGCCACATCGAACGCGCCGCCGTCATGGGCACCTTCAACCGTATAGACTGGCTCACCTGCATCGGCGTCCCACACAATGAGCTGCCCATCTTCGCCCACAGACGCAACCTGACCGCCGTCCGGGGCGTAGGCCACCCCCTGAACGGTGCCCGCGTGCCCGGTTAACTGCGCGATCACCTCACCACCCGCTACCTCCCACACAAACACGCTGTCCGTTGGGAAGCCCGTCCCCCCGGCGATGCGCTCGCCGTCCGGGTGATAGGCAATCGCCGTGATTTGCAGCGTGTCCGGGGCAGTGAGCGCCCGGTTGGTGTCCAGCCTATCGACCGGGTACAGGCGCACAGTGCCGTCACCAATCGCAATGGCGACTGTCTCGCCATCCGGGGAGAAGATGCCATCGTTGAACGCCGCCAGCGCCTCGATAGACTGCCCCCGCGTGCGCGAGCGCACATCCCACAGGAAGCCCGCATTGTTGAAGCCCGTCGTCAAAATCGTGTTGCCATTTGGCGAAAAGGCCACCGAGCGCACCTGAATCAACTGGCCTTCCAGCGTCCACAGGCTGTCACCCGTCGTCACATCCCACAGGCGGGCGGTGATGTCATCACTGGCGCTGGCAAGCTGCGTTCCGTCTGGCGAAAAGGCCACGTCGTTGATCGTCTGGTCGTGGCCGCTGAGCGTCTGCGCGATGGTGAGCGCACCGGCGTTTTCTGGCGTGATGGGGGGCGCGTCTGTTTGGGCAGCGGCAACCGTCATCCACAGCAGGGCCAGCGCGGCAACCCCCGCCACCAGCGATTGCCGCCGCACTTAGTCTTCCACCTCGATGCGAACCTTCTGCTTGCCGGTGCTGGCAGGGCGTTCGGGCCGGGCCGGTTCCACCGGGGAGGCTTTGCCCGCGACCACATCGGGTTCGTCAATATCACGGATAATCTCAATGCGGATGCGGGCGAACGCCGCCGCAATCGCGCCGACGGCGGCCAGCCACCACGCGCTCAGCACAATCGCGCCACCCATCACCGTGCCCGCTGTGAGCGTCATTTCCAGCACCACTTTGCCATCTGGTGCCCGGAAGATGAGGCGGCGCACGTTGCCCTGCGCGATGAGGTCGCGCACGCGGTCAACCAGTTGGCCGCCCACCACTTCTACCTGTTCGCTCACCGTGCGGAACGGGTCCGCAGCAGGGTCGCGCCTGTCGCCAGTTGAGGCTTGCTTGTTCTCGTCTGTCATGTCGATTACGTCTCCCTACATCTTGCAAATGCGGCCAACCGCGCCGTTACAGGTCGATTTGTTCAGCATCAATCAAGTTGTTGTCGTCGTCTACATCATGGATGACTTCCAGCCGCAGCTTACCCACAAACCCGGCGATAAACAGCAGCGCCAGCAGGGGCAGCGCAAACGGCAGCAGCAGCGCCAACCCCAGCACAATTAGGGCGACGGTCATGTTTAACTCGACCAGTTTGCGCCCGCCGCCCATCCGAATCACCACCTGACGGGCGCTGCTGTAGCGCAGCAGGTCGCGCCCGCGCTGGGCGGCATACTGCCCGAAGTTGTCGAAAGCCAGAGCGTTTTTCTTCTTTTGTTGTGTCATGCGCCTGTTGATCCTCATCTCTCTCGTTGGTCGTGTCTATTTTACTATACGCAGGTGCCTTACCGTCAGTTTCGTTGCAACACATAAACATCACGTAAACGTAAACCGCGCTATACTATGAGCAGTTTGTTATGAAACGCCCCGGAGGGACGCCCCATGACCCGACGCCTGCTCATCTCGCTTACGCTGCTGGCCGCGCTGCTGCTGCTGGCCCCGCTTTATGCCCAGGACGACGGCAGCGGCTGGCGCGTAACATACTACAACACCACCGATTTAAGCGGCACCGTCGCCGCCACCGCCCGCACCCCCCGCCTTGACCTGGACTTCAACACCAACCCCGGCTTGCTGCCGCCAGCAGTCAGCCGGAACCGCTTTTCGCTGGTGGCCCAAACCCAGCAGCCCTTTGCCGAAGGCTCGTATGAGTTCCGGGCGGGCAGCGACGATGGCGTGCGCGTTTACGTGGATGGGCAGATTATCATCAACAGCTTTGCCCCGCGCACCTTCCAGGCCGACCAGGACACCGCCACCGTCTTCCTGAGCGAAGCCATTCACACTGTGCGGGTGGAGTACTTCAACGACGGCGGGGATGCCCGCTTGCAGGTTAACTGGGAATTTGCGGGCAACGTGCTGGTGGAGGTGCCCGCCGGTGACCCGGTGCCATTGGGCGGTGGGCCGTTCGGAGAGGGGCAGGTCGTCACGGTAGAGGGGTTGAGCGTCCGCAGTGGGCCGTACCTGGGTGCCAGCTTGCTCACCAGTATTGCCCCCGGCACAGCGTACCCGGTGTTTGCCCGCAACACCCAGGAAGGTGAGTTCACCTGGTATCTCATCAACGCCCGCCCCAACGCCGCCAACCCCGATCAAACACAAACCCGCCCGCCGCTGTACGGGTGGGTTTCGGGCCGCTACTTCCTGCTTAACTTCCCGGAAGAGGCGGTGCCCACACAGGCATCCATTTTTGAGTCGCTCATCGAGCCGCCGTCTACGGGCATCCAGGGGATCACACGCTCTAATATCCGGCTGCGGCAGTTCCCCAGCTACCGCACGCCCACCCTGCAAATCCTGGATTGGGGTGCGGAGTTTGAAATCCTCAGCCGCACCATTCAAGCCGATGCCAACTTCTGGTATCAGGTCAACTACCAGGGGCAGTTGGGGTGGGTGTACGCGCCCTATGTGACCATCATCGGCAACATTGATGGCGTGCCGGACTACTAACCCAGGGCTATTGACATCACCACGCGCCCTGATGACCATCTGTTCAGCAGGCTGAAGGCACAACGTGTGGTCGCCACCACATCCCGCACCAACAAAGCCCCGCAGCGCGTTATGGTCAAGCTGATGCCCATAAAAGCTATCTTTGGCCAGTGATACATTGCCTTGAGCGTAGGCGCTGGGTTAGCCGTCTGCTTCTTCGGTCATAGCGGGTTGGATGGCTTCCTCAACGGCTTCTGATTGTGCGCCGGGGATGCTTTGCGCGGCGAAGTCGGCCACACTCTCTGTCCCCGTGAGCAGCAGCGCCCCCCACCAGAACACAATCGTTACGGTGACGGCAACCACCAACGTAATGAAGTAAAAGCGCGTGAAGGCGACTGCGGCCATAACCATATTGCGGGAGCCGGGTTCTGCGTTGTCGGGTTTCGGCTTAGGGCGGAAGACGCGCATTAAAATCAACGGCCCCAACAAAGACACCAGCATCAGCGGTGCCAAACACAAGACGGTTAAACCAAACGCTGCGGTCAAATCTCCAAACATAAATATCTTGCCCCTGCATCAAACGCGGTGAACAGCATCAACTATAACCCGCCGCGCCTCAATTGCCTATGCGCCACCTGGGGCTATTGCAAAGTCAAGGTTTCACATCGCGGGGACGCTGCCCCCTCGCCTAGCCGCGCAGCGGCGGTCGGGAAATGGGGGGATTGACGCGGGTGAGGGCTTCACAAGCCGCATTGGAGAGAGGACTTAGATGATTAACGTAAGGGCCAACCCGACCACTAGAACATGCACCCGCCCATAATTCGCCCCTATATCCCAATCCCTGACGAACCCCGTTCCATAGACGTTTCTTAATAATAATCCACTAACTTTAGCGTGAATGCACACCTTAAAATATCCCAAATTGTTCGCTTTAGCAAATATCGACAGACAAGATAATTTATCCCAAAATCTGGGGTTTTATCCCAAATTGCTGATGTAATAGGCTCACTATAAGAAGTTGCCTGTTCATAACTCGCTAAAAACTGTTCATAACTCGCCAAAAACTGTTCATAACCTGTTCATAACTTTGAACAGCCTGTTCATAACTCTATGTGTGCATAGTAAAATTTGGGATGTTTTGGGATAAAAAGTATTACATTTATTAACTTATGAACAGGCCTGTTCATAACTCGGCCAACCTGTTCATAACTTATGAACAGGTCATTTTTCCCACTTTACCCACCCTTAACATTTTTTTTGGGATTTCTTGGGTTATCTACGGGTCAACTTGGGATAAATATCCAACATTAGTGAAACAGTGACTAAGTTTTGAACAGTTTGAACAGCCCCTACTACTACTGCTATTTATAAACACCCTTTTCTTCCGTCCACACTTTTGAACAGCCCGCACCGCCCACCGCCACCGAATCCCAACTGTGCGAACGCCCAAGGGGTGCTACACTTACCCTAAAAGCGAAGCCAATCACAGTCATGTCTATGTCATCACAACCCATCTCACCCTCCGGTGAACTTGAAAACAAAGTCGCAATCCTTAACCGGCTGATGCATATCAGTACAGAACTCAACAGCACCCTCCAATTGGATGACCTGTTGGGGCGCATCATGGACGCCGCCGCCGAAATCACCGGGGCCGAAAGTGCCTCTGTGCTGCTGTGGAACCAGAACACACGCCAGTTGTTTTTTGCAGCCAGTACCAGCGATGCCCCCGCCGATTTGCTTGGCAAGCCTGTTCCGCTGGAAAGCAGTATTGCTGGAACAATTTTGCAAGAGCGAAAAACGGTTATCGTCAACGATGTGGAAAGCGAGCCACGCCACTACACCAAAATTGGGGACGATGCTGGCCTGGAAATTCGATCACTGATCGGGGTGCCCATGACCGTGAAAAATCGGCCCATCGGCGTCCTGGAGGCCATCAACAAGCACACCCTTCCCTGGACGAAGGACGATGAGCAGTACCTGACTGCGTTGGCGTCACAGGCAGCGGTGGCTATCGAAAGTGCCCAGCTTATCAGCCGCCTCAAACGCGCTAACGAAGAACTCAGCCAGGTCGATAAGCTCAAAAGCGATTTTATCGCCATCGCCTCGCACGAACTGCGGACGCCGTTGGGCGTGATTTTGGGGTATGCCAGCTTCTTGCAGGAAGAGAACACATCCAACCCCAAAACGCAGGCACACGCCACAAAGGTGATGAACAGCGCCCTGCACCTCCGCAAAATCATTGAGGCCATGACCAACCTGCGCTACTTGCAGCAAAACGCAACCGACCTCAACAAGATGCCGATAGCCGTTGCTGATTTGCTTCAGGATGTGTATTTTGATGTAATGACCCTGCTGGATTCCAAATCGCTAAAACTGCAAATTGCGGCGGTGGATGGCACCATCAACGTTGAGGTTGATCGTGCCAAAATGGCGATGGCCCTCACAAACATCCTCAACAATGCGATTGGCTTCACCCCGGAAGGCGAACGCATCATCATCGAAGCGCAGCCCCGCGCCAGTGAGGTGTGGATTCGCATCAAAGATCATGGCATTGGTATTGAGCCAGACAAGCTCGAACGCATCTTCGAGCAGTTCTATCAGGTGGAAAACCACATGACCCGCCATCATCAGGGGTTGGGCATTGGCCTTAGCATTGCTCGCGGTCTCATCGAAGCGCATGGCGGGCGCGTTTGGGCAGAGAGTGGCGGCCTCGGTCATGGGACGACGTTTACGATTGTGCTGCCCATGACTGCTGAAAAGGCCGTGCAGTAGGCACCGATGATCTGGCGTTTACTCCGTTTGACGTGGCTGGCCTGTGCCATTGCTATTGGGGGAACCGTCGCGGCAGGTCAGGCTATCCCGGCGGATGTGCTGGCCTATGAACACGGCATAACCGGCCAGTACAACATCCGGCTGGTGGATGCAAACCGCCGCCTGAGCCTGACGCTGACCCGGCACGATGGCGAAGAGCGCTTCCCAACGTGGTCGCCCGATGGCTGCTGCCTTGCCTTCCAAACGCGCTGGGAAGAAAACAACTGGCGCGAGTCGATCTATACCGTCAACATCTACGATGCCGACGCCCCCCAGTACATCACCTCTACGCCGTATGGGGCACTGCAACCGTCATGGTCGCCGGATGGCTGCTGTATTGCGTTTTCCAGCTATACCAGCAACACCTGGATGAACAATATCTTTGCAGTGGAGCTTGAAACGGGCCACACCTGGAACCTGTCACCGTCGTTTTCACTGACGCAGTTTTTACCGTCCTGGTCACCTGACGGAGCGTGGCTGGCGGTCAGTGGCAGCACGCCGGAAGACAACACCTCCCCCAACGTGTATATCTTCCCGGTGCTAAACCGGCCCGCCTCGCCGCTCAAGCAGGTATCTGCCATGCCGCTGACGCGCCTGACCACAGCGCCGTTTACATCACAGCCTGCCTGGGTAGATGCCACAGGCGAAGTGCTGACGAAACAATTGGCCGGGTCGCAGTTGTTTCGCTATCACCCGCAGGGGGCCAGCGGGGGGGCGGTGCCAGTAATGGCGCAAAGCGCAGAGTATCCGTCGGTTGCGGAAGGGGGGCGCTATATTGCATTTAGCGCCCTGCCGACAACCGGGGCAAGCGCAAAGCGTTCGCTGTACATCAGCCGCATGGATGGCGCAGACTTACGGCGGCTTACGCATCCGCGCCCAGATGCGGGAACCGATAGCCCAGATGTGGGAACCGATAACGCGCCCGTGTGGCGGCCACGCTCACCGTAGATTGCGACGGGCTTAACGATTATCATTTTCCTTAGAGCAAGCGACAGAGAGTAACAAGGATGCGACGATTGTTATGGCGGTTGGCCGCATTAGCCGGTCTGATCTTCACGCTGGGTGTATTTGTGACATTGGGGGCGGGTCGCTTGCTGCCCACAGGCGTGATTGCGTTTGAAAGCACACGCAACCTCAACAGCAACTCAGAAATCTACATTGCAGACATCAACCGGCGTATCGTCATCAACGTGACGAACCACCCTGCGCCCGATCACAACCCAACGTGGTCGCCCGATGGCCGCCAACTCGCGTTTGAGACGAACGGCAGCCAACGTGACCCACGGGCGCTGGCGCTGGGCGGCGGTGGCAAAACGGTGTACATCGTAGACTTGGATAACCGCAACCGCACCTGGCGTGCCCTGCCGCGTAACATCCAGGCGACAGAACCCCAGTGGTCACCTGATGGTACCGATTTGGTGGTGAGCGCGTGGACGGACAGCATGAGCAACAACGACCTGTTTGTGTTCAACATCTACGACCAGTCCTTCCAGCAGGTGACAGACACCCCAATGACCTACGAGTTTACGCCAAGCTGGTCACCCGATGGGGCACAGTTGTTGTACGGGGTGCGCGGCGGGCCACCGCCACCGCAGCCGTCTAACCCGCTTTCAGGCATTGCCCCGCGCCGTACAGACGGCCCAGGCACCGACAGCACGCTGCAACTGACTGGCAGCGCCCACAGCCCGGCGGGCCAGAACGGCAACACCCAGGGGATTTTTGTGATGCCCTACTCAGAGTTGGGGATGCGGGCGGTTCAAAACATCCCCACAGCCCAAAGCGCCTACCCGGTTGCTGACCGCAACGACGCCATTCACCCGTCCTGGCTGCCCGATGGCCGGGTGATGTTCATGTACAACCAGGTCGTGAGTTCCACCAACAGCCTGATGCGCCGCCTGTACGTTACTTTGCCGGAACCGGGTGCGCCCGATGTGGCCTTGAACGCGGTTCAACTGTACATGGAGGAACCGGCTGTGTCGCCCGATGGGGCGTGGGTGGCGTTTACCTCTGCGCCAGACACGAACTTCCCCTGGCGGGCGGTTTACGTTATGCGAACCGATGGCACCGACATTCGGCGGGTGACGTTCGGCCACGAGCGCTACCCGTTCCGCGATCTCTCGGTGGCGTGGCGTCCGCCGGTGCGGTAAGGACAGTGGACGCCATTGGATAATCTGAGCAGGCCAACGACAATACCTGAGTCGTAACGCGGATTGTCCTATCTGTGGATGGGCGTTTGGTGATACCCTATACAGCGGTTGCGTGGTGATCGTTAGGGTGCGGACGCGCTGTATCGCGCCCGCCAGATGGCCACATAACCCGTAGCATTTGCCGCGATTGAGGACGACTTTATGCGATACCCTGTGACGGCTGGCTTTGTGCTGCTTGTGCTGGTGACGGCGGCCTGCCAGCCCACCCCCACTATCACGGATGACGGGCGGCTTATTGCCGACAACGCCACCACCGCCGTCGAGGCTGCGGTGCCGACGCTGTTCTTGCCGCCGACGAATACCCCGGTGATTGTGCCCACCACCCAGCCGACGGTACCGCCCTCACCCACGCGGGCACCCGCAGAATCTGACAACGTCCCGATTGCGACGGCCCGCAGCGATGCGATTGTCGTCACGCCCACGCTGCTGCCCAGCAAAACGCCCACCGTCACGCCTACGCAAACCATCGCCGCCACCGTGACGGCCACCGCCACGACCACGCTCACACCGCAGCCGTCGCCCACGTCGGAACAGTTCGCGTTCGAGGGGCGGCAGGGGTCATCCACCGCCGCCGAAGCCACAGCCTATGCAGAGTGGCTGGTGGCATCTGGGGGGCGGGCCACCCAACAGGGCACGGGCGGTGTGAGCGGCCAGAATGCGTTTGTGCCGCCGTCTAACGCGCAGCCCGCCGAATCGTCGGCATCCCAGTCACCAGTGACGTGTAGCGGCGTCAATTGGGCCTTTGACGTGATCCCGGTGACGTGCCCCACTGCCCCGGCAGACGGCACCAACGCCGCCTTCCAGCGCTTTCAGTACGGGTATATGGCCTGGCTGGAAGCCACCGACCGCATCTATGTGATGTACGTCAACAGTGGTGACCCCGGCTGGCGCACCTTCACTGATGACTGGGTGGACGGCATGGACGAGTGTTCACAGGGTACGGCGGTCAATGTGGCCAGCGAGCAGGGCTGGACGCCCATACGTGGCTTTTGCCTGGTGTGGAGCCGCAACGCTGACGTGAAGAACCGCATTGGCCTCTCAGAAGACCGTTACGAGTACAGCTACATTGCCCGTTACCAGCTTGGCGAAGACGACAGCATCGCTTTTGAGGACAACCTGGGCAACTTCTTTTACCTCACACCGGGCGGCAAATGGCAGATTGGACTGCGCTAACCATGACCCCAGTTCCCTTGACGATCATTACCGGATTTTTGGGCGCGGGCAAAACCACGCTGCTCAACCGCATCCTCAACGGCGATCATGGCCTGCGGATTGCGGTGCTGGTTAACGACTTCGGCTCCATCAACATTGACAGCGATCTTGTGACGGCCACCAGCGTTGACGGGGACGCGGTGTCTCTATCCAACGGGTGTATTTGCTGCACCATTCGCGGCGACCTGCTGCAAGCGGTGGAAGACCTGTTCAAAGCCGAGACGCCGCCGGAATATGTCATCATCGAAACCAGCGGCGTCAGTGATCCGCTAGAAGTGGCGCTCACCTTCCGCGATGTGCCCCGGATGCAGGCCCTCATCCGCATTGACAGCATTATCACCGTCATGGACGCGGAGCAGTTCCCCGAAGTGGAGCGCATGAGCGAGTACACGGTGCTGGTGATGAATCAGGTGGGCATGGCCGACCTGATCGTGCTGAACAAAACCGACCTCGTAGACGCCGCCGCACTGGAAACCATCGAAAAGCGCATCCAGCAGATGATGCCGCGCTCGCGGGTGTTGCGGACCACACATGCAGACGTGCCGCTGCAACTGCTGTTGGGGGTAGGCCACTACGACCCGCAGCGCCTCACACAGCGGGCACCGGCTGATATTCACGTCCACGAGAGCGGCGAACACCATGACCACGACCACACCGATCACAGCACGGTGTTTGCAACGTGGAGCTGGCGTCACAGCGAACCACTGTCGCTTAGGGCAATGCAGCGGGCCGTTGAGCGGGTGCCCGCGTCGGTGTACCGGATGAAGGGCATTTTATACACGCAGGCCGAGCCGGACACGCGCATTGTGTTGCATGTGGTGGGGCGGCGGGCCACGTTTGAAGCAGAAGCCGCCTGGGGCGCTGCCATCAAGCACAGTGAGGTGGTTGCTATTGGCCGCGCCGGGTCGATTGACCGGGACGCGCTGAATACGCTGTTTGATGGCTGCCTGTACGCCAACGCGCCCAAATCGGAAATCGAACGGTTGGCGCGGGGGGTGATGTCCTGGTTGCGGCCCGGCTAGGATGCTGTATAGATCACCTTGAACCGCTCGAACACGGTGGGCATGTCGGCGCTGTACGTCCAGCCGTGTTTTTCATACAGCCGCCGGAAGAAGCGCTCATGGGCGGCTAGCCACCACGCGACGGTGCGGTCGCCCTCACCCTCGTCCCAGGCGAACTGTGCGTCTACCTTGTTAAGCGGCTTGATGGTGATTTCTGTCGTTTCGATGATGCACAGCGGCCTGTTCTGCCCGTCTAAGATAATGCTGATGTCCCCCACAGGCGGGATGCGTTCGCCGTCGGCCTCGTATTCCTTCACGGCTGAGGCTGTGGCCGTTTTCGTGCCCGCCAGCACCAGTTGACCGAGTTCGTCGGCCATTTCTGCACTGTCGCCAAAGCCCCACGCCTCGTAGATGGCGTTGTGGTGGGGGTGGGTGGCAGGCAGGGTGGATAGGTACTGCTGCCAAAAAGCTGCCGCGTCGGTCATGGTTGCGTCCGTTTGTTAGGGGCGATGCACACGGAGTATACGCGCTTTGCGAACGTGGACATAGATGAGAGAAACCTACCCATCTGCCGGGTTGCCCTATAATATAGGCGGTTATTGGTAAGGGATGACGGACGGAGACAAACACGATGGCCATTTCTCGTGAAGAAGTGCTGAATGTGGCTGAGTTGGCCAAGCTGGAGCTGACCGACGATGAAATTAGCGCCTACGTTGAACAGCTCAACGGCATTTTGGACTACTTCAACCAGCTTAACACGATAGACACCTCCAATGTGCCGCCAACAGCGTCGGTGCTGCCGCTGCAAAATGTGCTGCGGCCTGACGACCCCGCCGCGCCGCTCCCTGCCGAAGACGTAACCGCCAACGCCTCCGAAGCGGAAGCCAACCAGTTTCGGGTCAGCGCCGTGCTGGACGGCAGCCAATAGCATCAGGATAGCGCGAAGGATACCCCATGCAGACGAAACGCCTGCTCATCGTTGAAGATGACTACGACGTAGCCGAAATGCTGTTGATGTACTTCACCTCGCACCAATACGAGGTCATGCACGCAGACACAGGTGCGGCAGGCATTGAACTGGCCCGCCGCCGCTTCCCCAATTTGATTTTGCTGGATGTGATGCTGCCGCATATGAACGGCTATGAAGTGTGTTTGCACCTGCGGCAAACCTCCCTCACGCGCCACATTCCGGTGATTTTCCTCACCCAGCGCGACGCCCGTGCAGACATCGTAGAAGGCTTACAGCTTGGCGCTGATGACTACATCGCCAAGCCGTTCGACGTGGACGAACTGCGCCTGCGCGTGCGGCGCTCTATTGAGCGGGCCACCAGTGAAAGCCTGCACGAACCGCGCACGGGCCTGCCCGCCGGGCCAATGGTCGAAGAGGAAATTGAGCGGGTGGCCGGGGAGCCGGTTCATAGGCTGCACTTCGCCATAGACAACTTCAAGGTGTTTAACGACAAGTACGGCTTTATGGCCTCTGACCAGGTGATGGCCTTTGCGTCCCGTTCCATCCGAGAAGGGGTATTGGCGCACGGCACCGACGACGACTTCATCGGGGTGATGGGTGACGAGTTCGTAGTCCTGACGCACGTTGAGGACGCCGACCCGATGGCGAATATGATCATTAACCAGTTCGGGCAGGGGGTACGGGCGTTTTACACCTACACCGATGTAGAGCAGGGCGGCATCCTGATTGACCAGGGCACCGAGTACGAAACCCTGGTGCCCCTGATGAGCCTGGCCCCGTTGTCGTCTGCAACGAGTGCCTAGCTAACCCCGCTGCAAATAACTTTCGGCAAACTGCCGTTCTGCCTTGCGCCGCCGGTAGCTGAGCGGCGGTGCGGGCGGGTTGGCCCGGTAGTGGCCCACCAGTTCGGCAATCACGGTGGCCAGCGGCGTATAGGCGGCACCCAGGTCGCTTTTGCTGCGCCCGTTGGTAAGTTCACTCATCCACACATCACTATACGGGGAGCAGTCCGGCAAAAAGCCGTTCGCTTCCAGCAGGCCCCGGTCTACGCGCACGACTCGCGGCTCAAGCTCCAACTGCTTGCCTAACATCCCCAAAAACTCGTCAATGGTGACCGTTTCATCCTGGGCGATGTTATACACCTCGCCCTTGCCCTGGCCGCTTTCCAGCAAGTTCATGATGACCTGCACCACATCCTGGGCGTACACATGGCGCAGCGCATAATCTGGCGATTGCGGCACCAGCATCGGGCCGCCGTCGCGCAGGCGCAAAATGTACCCGTACAGCCGGTTGAACGGGTCACGGGCGCTGTTGACCATCGGCAGGCGCAGTGAGGTGTAAGGGAAGTGGCGTTCGTGGTAGGCGCGGGCCAGCACATCTTCGGCCTGGCGCTTTTGCACCCCATACAGCCATTCTTCATGGTCGTAGGTGTTCAGCGGCGGCTCGATAATGAACTCACCTTCATAGTCGGTTTCGCTGTAGGGGCGTTCCAACTCGGCCCGCATCAAATACACCTGCCCACTGCTGATGAACACGTAATGATCGACCTTCCCCTGCAACAAATCCACGATCACGTCAGCCTCAGCGCCATCGTACAGCACAAAGTCCACCACAGCATCAAAGCAGCGCCCGCCCAGCGCATCTTCTAGCTGGGCGGCAATCGTCCGGTCAGCCCGCAGCCGCTCAACCGCTGCGGGCAGGTCGTCCTGCGTCAGGCCCCGGTTCAATATCGTTACGGTATGGCCCTTATCTAGCAGTGCGGACGCCAAATAATGGCCCATATTGCGCGTGCCACCGATGATTAAAACATCCATTGCGTTTCCCTTACAGCCCTATGAGAAAAAATAAATTTCTTTAGTAACGACTCAGGTTCTCGCTCGAATACCCCCTGGCCCCCAAAATGAGGGAAGGGTGACGGCGAAGACGTCGGAGGTAGGGGCAAGCTGAGTCGTTACTTTTTATAAGCCTATTCTATAGCGAGACTTTGCTGCTGTGTATGTATGCGATGTCATGGTTTTTATAAAAACTTGTTGTCACCCTGCACTGATCTGTGCCAGCAGGGCTGTTTGGGTGCGTCTATCTAGGCCAACTGCACAAACGCCAGGGGTGGCGCGTCAGCACCGGGGTGAGGGGCATTTGCCAACATATTGAAATGCACCCCGATGGCCCTGTGTATTTCACTTTGTGGCAAAGGTGAAGTAGGATAAGGCATCGAGGACAAAAGGTGAAAAAAGGCAAAAACGTAACTGCTCAGCCTTCCCCCCCCGCATATTGAAAAATGAGGTGACCTTATGCCTACAATCAGTGTGATTATCCCCACGTACAACTACAGCAATGTGCTGCGCTGCGCCATCGAAAGTGTGCTGCTGCAAACCTTTGAGGACTTTGAGTTGATTGTGGTAGGTGATGGCTGCACCGACGACAGCGAAGATGTGGTTCAGTCATTTGACGACCCGCGTGTGCGCTGGCACAACCTGCCGCAAAATTATGGCAATCAGGGGCCAGCCAACCGCAAAGGGTTAGAGATGGCCAGTGGTAAGTACATTGCCTACCTGGGTCATGATGACCTGTGGCTGCGCGATCACCTGGAAATTGCCGTAAGTGCCCTGCAAGAAACCGGTAAACCCTTTGGGGCAACATTACGGATGGAGATAGGGCCAGAAGAAAAAGGTTGGTCCTACATCGACCACATTGGTGTGATGGGATTCCAACTGACACGTCACATTACCCCAGGCCAACTCATCCACCAGCGAGAGATGGGCTTGCAAGCGCGGTGGTTGTCTTTGCACGAAATGTTAGACGTTAAGGCCAAGAACACAGAAATGACGTTCATGCGTGACTTGAATCATCTAGCAGGGGCAGATGGCTTCGCTGCTATTCAAAAGCTGACGACCCTGAAATTTGCGGCCATCTGGCGCAAGGATGTTTACAAAAAGCGCCCCTCACATGAGCAAGAACACTACCTCGAACGCATCCGCACAGAGCCGGATGTCCGTCAGGCGTTGCTGATGGAAAACTTGCAACGCGCCCAGCAGGGGTTGTTCTACAAGCCGCTCAACCGCACAACAGGCACCGAAACGCCCCTGGAACACTGGGGCCTCATCCGGCACTGGCAGGGGTTAACGAACGAAGAAGGCACCGTCGCCTATGCCAGCGAAAGCGCCACCTACGAGGTTTTTGAGGGAGAGCCACTCTTTGCTGAGTACACGCAGCGCATCGACAGGCTAAGAATCGAAAAGGAAGCCCAACTGCAAAAGGTGCGGGAACTGCGAAAGGTAAGCAATGAGTTACGCGCCCAACTTGAGAAGCTGCAAAGCCAGCAAGCAGCGTTAGCGCAGCAGGCTGCCGCCACAGCCCAGCAGTTGCAAGACGATAAACAAAACCATCAGCAGGAAGCTGAGGCGCTAAGGCAGGACAATGACCGCCTCGCAAAAGAAATCAAAGCAATTCACAGCACGCGGGCCTGGCAGCTTGTGAACCGCTTCTGGGCGCTCAAAAATCGGCTATCACCAGCCCGCTCGTAGTGTGTTTTGAAACTTATACGGGATAAGGTCATTGTCCAGCGGCAAACGGTACTTGTCTGGGTGTTCGTGGTTATAAGGTTGTGTGGGGAAGTTTATGGTCAGGGTATCGCGTTCACCAATGTTTTGTACTGCGTGCCACACATAGGGTGGAATTCGTAAGATGCAGCGGTGGTGTTCGGTCATGAACACTTTTGCCAGCAACCCCCGCGTTGAGGAATCTTCGCGGTCGTCATAAAGTACGGCCAGCATTTCCCCCTGAACAAGGGTATAGCGGTCGGTGTGGTGTTTGTGATGTGCCCATCCTTTGACGGCCTGGGGGCGAACGGTAAAAGCGTAACTGTATACCATCGGCTCATCGTCCCAATCCCAGCGCTCATCCATCAGTTCAAGTACCGTCCCCCGCTCATCCGTTTGTGTGGTGAGCGGCCTGATGCGAACGCCGTCGGGCAGCTTGGCGGTTTGCTCTCCGCTTGCTGTCACTGTCTGAACATCTTTGGTGGGTGTGATCGACATGGTTTTATATCCTATGTTGTAAAGTCGCCTCATTTTCAGGAAAGGCGATGCCTGATTTGCGAATAAACCGCCCCTAATGTACACAACCCCTATCATCGGCGCAATAACAACCTGTACTAAATTTCTCTCTCTCAAGTGTGTGTGATGGGCAACGTTTGCCATCTTACCCGGCCAGCCCGTCGGGTGCCACAGCCAAGCGCCGCACGCGCTCGGGCAGCAGCGGGCGCAGCCGCGCCAGTTCATCGGCTGAGAGTGGGCGCAGCAGCAGCCACGCCACCGGGTACGTCACGATGCCCGCCAGCACCCCCAGCGCCGGATGCAGGCCCCAGGCTGCGGCCATCGCCCCGGCCATGACGGCTGCGGCGGCCCCCGGCTTCCACAGGATGCCCACCCAGGGCACACGCACCGCCTCCCGGCGCAGCAGCACGGCAAACCCGACCAGCAAAATCGCTTCACTGGCGATAGTGGTCACGGCGGCGGCACGGTAGCCAAACGTCGGAATAAAGATCAGGTTCGTCACCACATTGAACGTCACGCCGCCCACAAACGCCCACGTTAACTGCCGCTGCCGGTTGAGCGCAATCAGCACGTACTGCGTCAGGCTGTTCAGCCAGCCCAGCGGCATACTCCACACCATAATTTGCAGCGCAATCGCGCCTTCCGGCAAAAAGTCCCGGCCACCTAACAGCAGCGTCAGCGGGTAGGCCAGCGCGGTGAGCAGCACCGCCGCCGGGAAGACCAGCGCTGCCAGCAGCTTGAGCGCCAGCACATAGTTGCTTTGCAGCGCGGCGCGGTCTTCTTCCGCCTGACGGCTGAGCCGGGGGAAAATCGCCATCGTAAAGAACGCGGGAATCACGTTGAGGGCCAGCAACCAGCGATAACCCACGCTGTACTTGCCGACGATGGCCGCCCCGCGCAGCGCTTCCAGGATCACCACGTCAATCTGAAAGAAGATCGTTGCCAGAAAGTGATTCAGCATCAGCGGGTAGCTCTCACGGGCCATGCCGCGCATCAACGGCAGTTCGGGGCGGGCACCCCCCGTGAACATATCGCGCCCCGCCAGCACCAATATCGCCAGCGTGACAAAGTTGTTGACGATGCTCACTGCCGCCAGCCCGATGATGCCGAACCCGGCCAGCAGCACAATCAACCCCAACACCGCCTTGCTGATGGTCGTCACGGTAGAGACGGCTGCCGGGTACTCGGCGCGTTCGTGGGCGTAGTAGAGCGACGTTATCCCTTTAGACAGGCTCCCCGGCACCAGCCCGATGTACAGCAGCACCAGCGCCATCACGCCGCGTGTGTCGAACGGCTGTGCAACAAGGTTTTGGCGGGCGAAGATGAACGCCAGCAGCAGCCCGAACCCGCCCACACTCAGCAGCAGCCGGAACACGGTTGTATTCAGCAGCAAGCGCCCGCCCTGCGCCCTGTCTCGTGATACTTCCCGCGTGAGGAACACGTCTAAGCCGAAGTTGGTGAAGATGTCGAACCACACAAACACGATGATCGCATAATAGTAAATGCCCGCGTCCGTCGGCCCCAAAATCCGCAGCATCACGAACGCAAATACAAAGTCAATGCCCCGGTTAAACAGGTTCAGCACCACCGGCGCGACACTGTTACGCGCCAGCAGCGCCCCCCCGCCTGCCGCGTTGCTTTCACTGACGACAAAGCGCCGCCACAGCCACACCCCACTCAGGAACAGGCACAGCATCCCGGCGATGGCCGTCGTAAACGCGCCCACTTGAAAGGACGTGGGCGAATAAACGAGGCGCACACTTGCCGGGGCCATATCCAGTGCAATCCCTATGAAATTGCTGCCGACCGCCTCAACCGTCGTGGCAACCTCTGACACGGGGCCGGTGGCAATAAACGCTCGCCACCCCGGAAAGTACGACGTGCTAACGGTGAGGCTTTCGGTGGCGGCGGCGGCAATGACCATTTCGCGCCCGGTGTCACTGATGACCTCTGCCGGGGTCGCATCTGTAGGTATGGCAGAGGTGCCGTCCATCCGATCATCAGTGAGTTGCACAGCAGCGGGCGCAGCAGGCCGCGTGGCCACAGCGTCAGCGTCAGCGCTGCCCCCCCTTTGCGTGAGGCCGTAGGCACGGGGGGCGGCGTTGGCGTTTTGCCACACCCGGACGGCCTCATCTTCGTAGACGAGGGTATAGCCGTCCACGGTGCTGATGTCCGTCGTCAGGTGGCTAATCACATAGCGGACGTTGAGCAGGTGCAGGCGGTCATCCGTCAGCGCCTCGCGGAAGTCGAAGCCCTCAAAGCCCGCCACATGTTCATAGGTCGTGTACAGTGGCGCAATCCGGTTGAAGTCTAGCTGCACCTGCGGGTACAACTCGCGCATATAGTCCACGTACTGCCGGGGGATAATGCTTTCGTAGCCGCGCACATCGTCCAGGCCGTACTGCCACGTCACGTTCGCGGGCAGGATGGGCAATTGTGCCGGGTCATCTAACGTCAGGTAGCGCCACTCCCCCGGCTGGCCCTGCAACCACGTCACCACCGGCGGCGTGAACGCCAGCAGCGCCGGGTCCGTCGCCGGGTTGAAGTCGTGGTGGGCCATCATCAGGTCCATGGCCACCACCATGATCGCGGTCATCACGGCCACATCCATCACGCCGGGCCGCAGGTACGCCCACAGGCCGCGCCGCCCACCGAAGAAGTCCATCTTATCGAAGAACTTGCCGCGCCGCCGCACGCGATGCACCGCCCAGCCCATCAGCCAGAAGACGAGCGCACACATCAGCAGTTCGGTGGCAAAGCCGAATACGCTCACCGCAACGTGACTGTAAAACGCCCGTGCATCCGGGAAGGCGGTATCGGCCAATGCCAATGACCGGAACACGCGGTCAACCGTCGGTTCCAGCGCGTCGAACGTCAGCCAGGTAACGCTGAGCGCGGCCAGCAGCGCCAGCGCCAGCGCCAGCAGTGCCCACATAAACACCCGCTTGACCCGCCACGCGGTGAGCTGCATCAGGCTTTCAAAGCCAAGCGCGGCCAGTACCGCCACACTCAATGTGAAGGCGTAAATCCAGCGGAACGGCGTGTGTGACTGGTTGAGTCCGGGTAGGCCGTAGTACAGCAGCGCATAGGTGGGCAGCCCGAACATAAACGACAGCGACAGCGCCCCCAATATCACGTAGATCAGGCGATAGGGCGGCTGATTGCTGAAGTTGGCGGGTTTGCGCTGCGGCCCCCGGAACCGATCCCACACCCGCCAATCGCCTGCATCAGCAAGCAGCGCGTAGGCCGCCAGCACCAGCGGTAAAATGCCCACATACACCACGCCCTCTGCGTAGTTCTTGATGCCCCAGAAGTCGTCCGTTTGCCGCTGGTTGGCCGCGTCAACAAAGTCGATGGGCGTGCGCTGGAATGTGAACACATTCAGGTAGTCGTGGTCGGCGGGGCTGCCGTAAAACTTGGGCATGAAGAACAGCAGCCCATCCCGCGTTGGGTGCGCGAACCCGACGGTTTCCGCGTAGGTTTTGCCCTCTGCCCGCCAGTTCGTGTTGACCAACTCCACCAGTGGGATGAGTTGCACCGCGCCCAACGCCAACCCAATCACGCCCATCGCCGCCATATACGCCAGCTTGCGCCCCCACAGCCGCAGCCCGGACGGAACCCGCCGCACGCGCCACGCCGCAGCTATCACCCGGAACAGGCCGTAGTAGGCGGTTATCAGGATAGTGTAGTAGGTGATTTCGACGTGGCCCGCCAGGATGTTCAGGCCCAGCGCTGCCGCGCCGATGACTATCCAGGGCACCACCGCCGGACGCCCGAACAGCGGGTGCTGCCGCATAATGAGTTCTACCATCAGCAGCAGCAGCGGCAGCCACACCACCCCGCCCAACATCATCGGGAAGACCGCGCTCGCCACAAAAAAGCCGCACAGTTGGTAGGTAATCGCCCCAATGATGGCCGAAGGCCGCACCCGATGCAGCCCGCGCAGGTAGGCGTACATCATCACCCCGGCCAGCCACAAATTGACCACCGTAAACCAGCCATAGGCCCACTCCAGGGGCAGCAGGTAGTAAATCGCGTTGAGCGGGTACAGCGTAGACGGCTGCCCGGCGGCCATAAACGGGATGCCCGCGAACTGGTGCGGGTTCCACAACGGGATTTCGCCGTTGGCCAGGCTTTGCTTGATAAACGCCTTCCACTGATAGTTTTGCAGCACCAGGTCACTCAGCAGCGCGTTATGCGGGATTTCCGGCGCGCCGACGACCTCACGGTAAGTGGCATAGGGTTCGTACTGGTAGAGGTTGTCTGCCGGAATCAGCGTTTTGCCGCCGAGCGTTTGCGCCCAGAACAGGCCCAGCGGCAGCGCGAACAGCAGCGTGATAATCAACACGTCCGGCGTCAGGTTGCGGATGCGGTAGCGCATGGCGGGCGTTGGCTCCGTGTGTGTGTGGTTGGTGTGCTTGCGCCGGAAGGATATACGATTGGGCACGGGGTGGGGTAGGGCCATGTGCGCGGGCGAGCATCATGAAGGCTGGTTACTGCCAGGGGTAGCGGATGCCGCGCTCATCTGCTGTTGGTGTGATTTTGACGGGCGGCCCCTGGCGCGAAAAGCCAAATTGATGACAACACGAAAGGCCGCTATGCCCAGCGACGAGAAGAACTGCAATCCCAAAGCACCCAAAGAGGGTGACCCCAATCCCAGCGATGACTAATCCTCGTCGTTGGGGTTGGGCCACTCGCCGCCCTGCGCCCGGATAAACGCCCGGATAGCCTCGGCGTCGTAGATTTCGGCGTAGGTCAGGCCGTGAATTGTGACCGTGTGCAGCGGCTCCGCGTCGGCAAACACGGGGTCAGCCCACTGGTCGCGCTGGCGGTAGCTGATCGTCCGCACGATGTAATAGGCATTGCCTAGCACGTCCACCTGCATCCGCTGCAACCGGACGATGTTGGCGGCTGGCAGGTTATACACCAGATTGTCCCCGTAGCGGGTGTACACGTACTGGCCGCGTGCGTCCTCCACCCCACTGACGACCGCCAGCGCCTCGGCCACTTCTTCCATACCCTCGCCGCCGGGGGCAATCAGCAGGATGTGCTGAGCGCGGTCAGCCCCCACCAGCGGATTTGTATAGGCATAGTCTTTGGGGAAGAAGTACAGCCCGTAGCCAATGATAAACACCACCGCCGCCACAGGCACGACCCGCAGCTCGCGCTGCCCACCGCGCCACCGTAAGCGCAGCGCATCGTACAGCCACACCCAGCCAAAAGCGGCCAGCAGGTGCAGCGCCGGGAACACAGGCAGAATGTAGCGGTCAAACTTTTTGGGCTGGCTGCTCATTACCAGGGCATACACCACGATATACACGCCCACAGCCAACCACAGTCGCCAGTTGTCGCGCATCGCCCCGGAAAAAGCCGCCACCCCGCCTGCAATCACGCCGAACAGCACAATTGGCGTCACCCGGATGAGCAGCGCCCACCCGTAAAAGCCCGCGCCGGGGGCTTCCACCGGTGCGCCCATGTAGTAGTTGCCCATCTCATGCGGGCTGTTGGCATTTTCCAGGCCGTGAACGGTTTCGGCATAGACTGCGGCAGGGTCTGCCCACATGCCGGGATACAGCGCGGCCCACGTCACGGCCAGCACAACGGAGAATAGCAGCACAGGCGCTACCGCCCCGCGCAGGAAGGCACCTACAGATAGTCGTGCGCGGTCATAAACCAGGTTCGTTAGCACCACCACGCCAATCATCCCCACCAGGTACACCGCCGTAAACCGCGTGAGTCCCGCCAGCCCGGCCACAAAGCCTGCCGCCACCAGCAGTCCCCAGCGCACAGGCAGCCCAATGTCCCGTTTGTCACGCGGCGTGTGGATGTGCAGCGCCAGCGCCAGCATCACAAAGCTGAGCCACATGAATGTCGTACTCATCCCGTCAATATGGAGCAGGCGCAAGTACCAGCGCAGGGTGGGGGACGCCGCCGCCAGCAGCGCCGCCAGCAGCGCCACTCGCGGATTAACGAGGCGGCGCAGCAGCCCATAGGCGGCTACCAGTGCCATCACATTGGCGATGATGACCGGGTAGCGCACGGCGTACATGGTTGGTAGGTCGAGCGGGCCGCTGCCCGGTGCGATGGCATCCAGCACGGCCAACCCAAGCCCGCCTAGCGCCATCGTCGTCACGCCGGGGTGTTCTGTACGGACGGTGGCCGCCCAATCGCCTGCGGCTACCGCCGCCCGAAAGCCGTAGGCGCGATCCAGCCAGTTGGACACCTCGTCAATGTGCAGCGCCGGGTTCGGAACGGCCAGTGGGGCCAGCAACAGCACGGCCACCAGCAGCGTCACCGCCCAGGGATGCGCGAACCACTTGTGCATAATCGTACTTCTCTCGCACGCTTCCGAAATCGGGAGGGAAGTATAGGGGCACATGGGCGCTTTTCCAACGGGCAGCGGCGGCGGTTAATGCTTTGGCTCGCCCACGCCATGTGTGCGGTGCTCGGAGTACTCATTCATGCGGACGATGTAGCCCTCGTTTTTGTCCTTATCGTAGAAGAGCTTGTCAAATTTCGGTT
>DAOTTY010000186.1:0-7560 GCA_034437575.1 Anaerolineae bacterium
AGCCCGATGGGCACGGGTCGCACCGCCGCTGCTCATATTGATGATGACACCGCCCTGACCGCGCTTTGCCATCAAACGCGCTGCCGTCTGTGAACAGTAGAACAACCCGTAGAGGTTCACCCTCATCGTGATTTCCCACGCTTCATCGGTGTATTCCAAGAAGTTCGCAATTGCGCCAGGTTTATGTACATATGCTGCATTGTTAACCAGCACATCCACTGCGCCGAAAGCAGCGAGCGTTGCGTCGAACAGCGCTTCGACAGCCTCACGTTTTGTTATATCCGTGTGCGTGTATTTCACCTTACCGGGTGCTTCTGCCAGCTCTGCAACCCGTGCCTCAGCACTGCTGTCGGTAATGTCCGCGATCATGACATTGGCACCCTCAGCGGCTAACCGCCGAACGCACCCTGCACCGATGCCATTGGCACCGCCCGTCACAACCGCCGTTTTACCTTCTAATCGCATGATTTACTCCCTTTGTGTTTAATCCTATGCAAACTAAACCAGCAGCCGCGACAGTCGGAACGCCTCAATGTTCAACGTGGATTGGCCATTCAGAGCGAGTTCCGCCAGCGACTCCCCGATAGCGGCTGCGTGCTTAAAGCCGTGACCAGAACAAGCCGATACTACCACCACCCGTTCGCTTTCCGGGTGAAAGTCGAGGATGAAGTGTTCATCTGGGGTGACGGTGTACATGCATACATCGGCGCGAATAAGCCTTTCACGCACGCCACGCAGTCGTGGCCGGGCCAACTGGTTGTAAAAGTTAGCGGCTTCTTCTGGTATGACAGTACGTTGTATGTTGTCGGGGTGGGTGGTTACTGCGTACTGCTCCGTCAGCATCTTTACACCCTGAGTGCCGTCCGGCGTCGTTGGGAAGACTGAGAAGAAGTCTTCCATATGCTCACCAATCCAGATGACGAACGGAAATTTGTCGTCGTAGAACTGTGTGATGTCTTCCGCCTCAAACCAATAGATGACCTGACGGTAAATGTTCATGCCAGGGTGGTGTTCTGGCTTGAGCAGGTCCACCATCCACGCGCCCGCCGCCAATATAACTTTGTCTGCTGTATAGGCCCCTTTATTTGTCTCAATGGTGACGCCATCAGCGGCGGCGGCGTAGCGTGTGACGATTTCATTCGTATGAACCACCGCGCCATGTGCCTTTGCCTGCTCAAGCTGCATCTGGATACACAATTCCGGGCGCAGCACGCCGGCCCCCGGCTCATAGTAGGCAATGTCTTGCTGGCGCATCTTGAACAGCGGATATTTTTCTGACATGGTGTGGGTGTCGTACACCGCATGGTCAATGCCGTAAGTTTCTGCAATGCCTGCCGTCCGCTGGACGAAGCCTTCGTAAGCGTGGAATTGAGCGCCCCCCGCTTGCGGGGCGATAATCAACCCGCCCGACTTGACGTAGAGCCTCTGGCCACTAGCCGTTTCCAGTTCGCGCCAGATTTCGTTAGAGCGCTGCACAAACGGCACGTACATTTTACCTTCGCCCACGGCCTGGCGGGTAATGCGCGTATCGCCGTGACTCGACCCGAAACTGTGCGGCGGGTCAAAGCGATCAATGCCCAGCACAGTCGCGCCGCGTTTGGCCGATTGGTACAACGCACCCGCCCCCATGATGCCCAGCCCGACGACGATCACGTCGTAGTGTTGTTCGGTCATGACCCTGACTCCTGTCGTTTTGCGTCCGTTGCTGCCTCATCTACCGTCATTGTAGCAGGGTCGATCACAACACCGTAGTTGTTAGCAGCCTGTGCCACAGAGACATAACCTTGCTTGACATCAGCCAGCACCCGTGCCGGGTCGCGCTCCAGCGGATTGCCGAAGCCACCGCCGCCGGGCAATTTCAGGCTGACGCGCTGCCCCGTTTGCAGAGTGTAGTGGCTTTTGGGGTGCGGGTGCGTCCCATCAGATAGGATGACCTCTCCCACAGCGCCGGACTGGCCACCATTCAACCCCAGGGCGGGATAGGTGGTTCGGTCATACATACACGAGTGGTTGGCGGGCTGCCCGGTCAGTATTTCCAGTTCCATTTCCTGGCCTAAGCCGCCGCGAAAGGTACCCGCACCGCCCGTATCCTGACGCAGTTCGCGGCGGTGCATCAATACGGGGGCTGCGGTTTCGATGGCCTCAACGGGCACGCCCATAATCCCACTCGGAAAAGCCGTTGCTGACAGGCCGTCACGATCATGACCGGCCCCCATGCCACCCGCTGAAAAGAAAACATACGCCCACGGGCTTCCATCACTGTGAGCGCCGTTGAGCATGGTGTTCCACAACCCCGCCGAGCCGTTGGCAATAACCTGTTCAGGGATGATCTTTGCAAGGGCGGCCAGTACGGGCTGGCTGACAAAGTGCCCGATGAGATGGCGGGCGCTTACCGGGGCCGGTCGCTGGCAATTGAGGATAGACCCCAACGGCGCGGTTACATCTACTGGGCGGAAGGCACCCTCGTTGTTGGGGATGCCGGGTGCCAGTGCGGCCATTAGGGAGTAGGTGGTGTAGGCATGGGTGTAGTTCATCACCACGTTGATGCCGCGATTGACCTGTGGTGATGTGCCATCATAATCAACCGCAAGTGTGTCGCCCGCTATGGTGAGCGCACACTGAATGGTCACAGGGTCGTCAAACCCATCAATCGTCACGGCGCTGCGATAGGTGCCGTCTGGCAGCCTGGTGATGGCATCCCGAACCGCCGCCTCGGTGCGATCCAAAATCATCGTGGAGATGGCTTCAATGTCAGCCAGGTCGTACTCGTTCATCAGTTCGGCAAGTTTTTTGGCACCCACATTGTTGCCCACCTGCTGCGCGTAAATGTCTCCGATGACCTGATCGGGCACACGCACATTCGCCCGGATGATGTCAAACAGTATCTTGTTAGGTTCGCCCGCCTCAAACAGTTTCATCAGCGGGATAGCCAGCCCTTCCTCGTATAACTCGGCGGCATCCCCCCCCATCGTCAGCCCGCCGATGTCAACGGCGTGGCACGTACTGGCAAACCACGCCACACCGCGCCCGTTGTGATACACCGGAGCGACAATCGTCAGGTCAAACAGATGCCCGGATGCTTCCCAGGGGTCGTTGGTGATGAGGGTGTCGCCCGGTTGCAGCGTGTCAATCGGGTGGTTGGGGACAACGTAATTTTTGACACAGTTGGCCATCGTGTTGATATGACCCGGCGTGCCCGTAACGGACTGCGCGATCATGTTGCCGTTGCGGTCAAATACGCCAGCAGAAAGGTCGCCTGCTTCGCGTACAACCGTTGTGAACGACGAGTGTATCAGCGCTGCGGCCTGTTCATTGACGACCGAAATCATTCGATTCCAGATGACTTCCAGCGTGATCGGGTCAATTTCATGGGTCTGAGTTGTCATGCTTCGCTCCCGCGCTTGAATAAGTGCAAACAGCCACCAGCAGCCACACGCGCCGACCATCCCGGCAGAACAATTGTTGTTGATGCCGCTTCCTCGATGATGACTGGCCCATCTACCTGCCAATCTGCCCCCAGGGCACCCCGGCGGTAGACGGGTGTATCGTGGGGTGTCATTTCGGCGTCGAAGTAAGCGATGCGTGTGGTATAGGGTTCGTTGGAGGCCGCTTCGGTTGTTTCGAGTTTCAACTCACCGATTTCAGGCGTTGGTCCGGCAATCACCACGCGCCAGTTGACCGCCTCGACTGGCACACCATCGGCTAATTGCCCATAAAACTGACGATATTCGTCCTCAAATGCGGCCTGCATCTGGCTAACGACATCCGGGGTGATCTGCTGTTTGGGGAATGGTACCCGTACCTCATAACCCTGCCCCACGTAGCGCATGTCGATGCTCAAGTTCACCTGTATGTCGGCATCCGGCACGCCTGCTGCTGTGACAATAGCCCGGCCTTCGCGCTCAAGGTCGTCAAGGATCGTGTTGAGTTCGCTCAGGTTGAGTGCATCAAGCCGGGATACATAACTGCGCGTAAAGTCGAACGAGATGGGCGCGGTCATAAAGCCGAATGCAGAGCCAACCCCCGCCATCGGCGGCACAATCACATGCTGCAAGCCGAGCTTTTCTGCCACGCCGCACGCATGGACTGGCCCCGCGCCGCCCGTGGCCACCATGCTGTACCGCCGAATTTCCAGGCCGCGTTCGGCTGCGTGAACGCGGGCGGCGGCGGCCATGTTTTCATTGACCAACTGGTGAATGCCCCATGCCAGACGATCTACTGATAGATTCAGTGACGCTGCAAGTGACTGATAAGCCGTGCGGGCAGCCTCCACGTTCAGTTCAATAGAACCGTCTGCGAAGTAGCCAGGGTTCAGGTAGCCAATCAGCAGGTCTGCATCGGTGACGGTAGGCAGTTCACCGCCGCGCCCGTATGCCGCTGGCCCAGGTGTAGACCCCGCGCTTTCTGGACCTACTGCCGGTAGGCCGAGGCTGTTCAGGTGAGCGATGCTGCCGCCGCCCGCGCCAATCTCGATGAGTTCGATCATCGGCACCATGAGCGGTAAGCCGCTGCCCCGTTTGAACCTGTGAACGTGCGCCACCTCTGATTGGTTGGTGATGGTCAGCGCCCCGTTTTTAGTGAGGACAGCCTTGGCCGTTGTGCCGCCCATATCGAACGCCAGCACATCGTCGTGGCCGACCTGCTGCCCCCAGTAAACACCCGCCAGCGCCCCGCCGGACGGGCCGCTTTCCACCAGCCGAATTGGGAAGGCAGTGGCTGCATCAACAGTAGTGGTGCCGCCGCTAGAGAGCATGATGTTGAGCGGGGCGTCCACGCCAGAACTGGCCAGCCCATCGGCAACCCGCGCCATATACATCTCGGTGATGGGCTGCACATAAGCATTAGCTACCGTTGTTGATGTGCGTGGATACTCGCGCATTCCTGGTGCTACCTGATGCGACACGGAGATGGCTGCATCGGGCAGTGCTTCACGTACTATCTCCAACGCTTGTCGTTCGTGGTCTGGGTTGGTAAAGGCGTGCAGGAAACAGATTGCAACCGCTTTAACGCCTTCTTCGCGCAGTTGGTGGCACGCCGCCAGTAACGCCTCGCTGTCTAGCGGCTGGTAAACGCCGCCATCCGCCGTGATCCGCTCAGGTATGCCCAGGCGCAAGCGCCGCTCAACCAGTGGGGTTGGCTTGACAAGCGCCAGGTCATACATGTCATAGCGTCCCTCATTGCCAATTTCCAGCGCATCGCGGAACCCGGCAGTAGTCAGCAAAGCAGTCTGAGCGCCTTTACGCTCAATGAGGGTGTTGGTGATAAGGGTCGTGCCGTGTACGACGTAAGCAATGGCCGCTGGAGACAGATTGTGATTTTGGATCAATGCCCGCACACCATCCAGGACGGCCACTGCCGGGTCAGGGTAGGTGGTCAAAACTTTCTCTACCAACATCTGATTCGTCTTTGCGTTTAGCCCGACAATGTCGGTAAAAGTGCCGCCAATATCGACGGCAAGTAATATCTCGGTAGATGTCATCTAGGTGTTATGCTTTCTGTGTACCTTGAGCGCCTGCAACAGTTGAGCCGTCCGCCCATATGGGATGTGGCTGGCGTGTCAATACAACGCTTGGCACCTAATCGGATTTAGGAACGTGGTAGCCAAAGCGCCGCATCAGCTTATCGTCGCTGCGCCAGTTGCGAAGCGTTTTCACATGCAAAAACAACTGCACCGGGTTGCCGTACACCACTTCGAGTTCGGTGCGGGCTTCAGTACCAATCTTTTTTATCATTGCGCCCCGGCTGCCAATGATGATGCCCTTTTGCGAGTCACGCTCAACGTAAATCGTGGCGTGAATTTCGTACTGCCTGCTGCGCTCTTTTTCCTCGAACGTGTCTATACCCACCGCGACAGCGTGGGGAATTTCCTGGTGCGTGTTGAGGATGATTTTCTCTCGCACCACCTCTGTGGCGATAAAGCGTAAGTTCTGGTCGCTGACCTGATCTTTGGGATAATAACGCGGCCCTTCGGGCAGGTGCTTTTCCAACGCTGCCACCATATTATCGACGTTATCACCCTGGGCGGCGCTCACGACAAATGTTTCAGTAGCCTGCGCCAGCCCCTTGATGGCGTCCGCGTGTTCCGTCAGGTAGGGGTCTTGCATTAAGTCCGCTTTGTTGAGTATCAGGACGAGCGGGGTTTCTTTTACCCGCCCGATGATGCTTGCAATGTGTTTGTCCTCAGCGGTGGGTAATGATGTCAGGTCAGTTACCCACAGAATAATGTCCGCATCGCGCAATGCAGACTCCGCAACCTTCACCATATATTGGCCCAGTTTGTGGTGTGGGTCGTGAATGCCGGGGGTATCCACAAACAGCATTTGGGCCTTTTGCATTGTATGGATGCCGAGTTGGTTGCGGCGGGTTGTTTGTGGGGTATTGGTGACAATGGCAATCTTCTGACCGAGAATACGGTTGATGAGCGTTGACTTGCCGACATTAGGCCGACCCACCACTGCCACCACCCCTGAGCGGTGATCTTCCGGCCAATCATCGTTGAAAATGCTATCCAGTTCGCTCATGGGTTTTCCAGTCGTCTATCGTTGTGTAATGGGGCAGGTGTTTGGTAATGCGCGGGGCGATTGTTGCGTCGGGTGGGGCAATCACAGCCTTGACAGCAGCCAGCGCCTCAATGGCATTCGGGTCGTCGTAGACAAGTACCTGCTTAGGATAGGCTAAGTCCAGCTTTTTAACGACGATCATGTCGTCGGTGCCATCGCTGCGATAGCCGACCACATCTGCACGCGGGTAAACATTGCTACGCGATAAAATAAACTGCCACATGTCATCACCTGTGAAGAACTCGCCGTAGTCTACCGCAACGAGGCCAGGGACGATAGCAAGGTGGGGCTTCCCCAAATACGTGATGCCGTAGCGCACCGTCAGCGTGCCCGATGCCAGCGTCTCAGCATCGGGCAGTGGGGCCGCCGCCAAAAAATCCCCCTCAATGTGGCGGGCAAGTACCCCACTGAATGTGTCTCCGATGGGGTTTCGGGGCGGAATCTTAGACATTAGTGATCGTCATGGTGGCCGTGATAGTGCGGTTCGTTGATGTCGTCAAAGTGCTTATAGGGCTGCGCTACGCCAAACCAGCCAACTGTAGCCCCCACCAGCATCACCAGCCCCACCCAGAAGGTACCGCTAATCAGATTGCCGTTAGCCGCTGTACCCTGCACCACGCCAACGCCCAGCGCAATTGACATCAATGTGAGGCCCATGCCGCCGATCACGGCGAGGCTGACTAGCAGCGGACTTTTTGGATCGTAGGTTTCCATAACGTAAAGCCTTCCCGTCGGGTGTGATTCTGGATTGAATTGTCTCATTATACTCCCCAATTTGCTGCCGTGTATTGTAACTACCCAGTGGGACTGTAACGAAAAGTGAATAAAGCGTGTAAAATAGGCGCATGAGCGAAGACATGCGCGACCTACTCAGACAACTGAATAAAGAACAACTATCAGTGCAGTGTGCCCACCCGTAGGCAAAATACGCGGTGCCCTCTCCTAAAGTCCGCCCAGATGACATGGCAGCTTCTCGCCATCAAAAAGGCTGTGAACCGCG
>DAOTTY010000187.1:0-8094 GCA_034437575.1 Anaerolineae bacterium
GTACTGTTTACTGACCTGAGCGGCCTGCGTTCATCTGAGGCGCTGATGACCCATGTACAAAAAATGCTGCCGCGTCATTTGCCAGTGGTGGTCACCATCCGCGACCCGGCGCTGGACGACGAGGCCCGCCAACCGCTCACCTCGTCAGAGGCCGTCTATCGCCGGGCTGTGGCAGAGCAGTTGATTGACGAGCGCCGCGTGCTGCTAGATACGGTCAAGCGGCAGGGCGTACTTACACTAGACGTAGCCGCCGAACACCTGACAATGGCCGTCGTCAACGAATATTTGAAGCTCAAAGCCCGCCAGTATATCTAGGCAACCAACCCGCAAGAGGAAACCCATGCTCCCCCTCAAAGACCTGAACCCCACCCGACGTTTCCCGATCCTGACGTATGCGCTGATTGCGATTAACGTGGCTGTGTTCCTGTTTGAACTCACCATGCCCGCGCAGCAGTTGCAGCAGTTCATCCGCGAATACTCCGTGGTGCCTGCAACCATCAGTGCCGCGCCGTTTTCTATAGAATCCCTTCTGGATAGCTTTCGCAGCATGTTCTTTCACGGTGGGTGGGCGCACCTACTGGGCAACATGCTGTATTTGTACCTGTTCGGGGACAACCTGGAGGACTACCTGGGTAAGCTGATGTTCCTGGCTGTTTACTTCCTGAGCGGGTTTGCTGCTGTTGCTGCTCAGGTTGCCATTGACCCCGCCTCAACCATCCCACTCGTGGGCGCATCTGGCGCGATTGCGGGCGTGCTGGGGGGGTACTTGATCTTGTTCCCTGGCGTGCAGGTGCGTGGATTGATATTCCTGGGGTACTTCATCTTCATCCGGGAACTGCCCGCGTGGCTTGTGCTGGGCTTCTGGTTTGTGATTCAGTTGTTTAACGGGATTGCGTCACTGGGCGTGCAAGCGGATATGGGCGGGGGCGTAGCGTTTTTCGCCCACGTTGGCGGCTTTGTGGTTGGGGCAGCGCTTACATTCATCCTGATGCAGATAATGCCACCCCCACCGCAGCCCCGCCGCTACGAAACCGTGTATGAACGGCGGCGGCAGCACCCGTATTTCTAGCCCGCAAAGCACCCTATGGCTTGCTGTTACCTGTTGCTAGGCCGCGTCTACGCGGTGGTTACAGCCACAGCTTGAGCAACTGCGATAGTCATAGGCTGTTTTACGACGGTCGCGCTTGTGGGCCTGGTCGTTGCGATAGGCGGTAATCACGCAGTCACACTGGCAAACCAGCACTGTTGTTCCCACAAGGCGACGGAGGGGGGAACTGCCGGGTAGGTTGGGGGGTAAGTCTTTTTTGAGCAGGCGATAGAAACGAATGCCCGTGCGGTACCGTGGGCAAGCATATTTGAGGATAAACTCAATATCCTCGGTGGAAAGGTTGCGCTGGCACATGCGCTTATCAGCGTGGTTGGTGTATGTAAAAGCCCCCATGACCATAAGCCTCTGTAATTTTTATCTGGCGTGCAATGTCAAGGAATAACCCAACGTATATAAATCAATGAACATCCCTTAATGGCGTTGATTGTACGGGATAAATGAAATTTAATGCTATATGTGAGTGACCCAAATCACATAGATGGCCTGTAGGCAATTTGCATAAACTGCTGAGTAAAAACCGGACATACGGGCAGCGCGGCGGTTTACAATGCGGGCCTGCCAGGGCGACCTGTAAGCCGCCCTTGAGTGGTGTAAGGGGTCAAATGGTGGGGTTATTACGGGGCCTGCTGCGCCTCCGTTTGCACGGGCAGCCCTTCCAGGGCCATGATGCGGAGCGCGTTGGTGGTGGGGCTGGGGCCGTCGCGCAGCACATAATCAAACACCATGCGCCCCTCAGCCACATCTTCACGGAAGTGGGCATTACGGATGTGGTCGCTTTCATTCACTAAAGACGCCAGTTCCAGGTCATGCGTGGCAATCAGGCCCACGCTGTTGCTGCCCACCAGCGCCCGGATGTATGCCTGACTGCCCACCAGCCGCTCGCGGTTGTTCGTTCCGCGAAAGATTTCGTCAATCAAGTAGAACACGGGCGGCTCGGTGTGGGCGTTAATCGCGTCTAGCACCTCTTTCAGCCGCTTGACCTCCGCATAGAAGAACGAAATGCCGTTATCGAGTGAGTCCGTGACGCGCATAGACGTGTACAGCCTGAACAGGGTGATGTTGAGGCCATCGGCACAGACGGTGCCCCCGGCATAGGCCAACACCAAATTCACGCCCAACGTCCGCAAAAACGAGCTTTTGCCAGACATGTTCGACCCCGTAATGATGACGACATCGCCCAGGTTGTTAAAAGCAAAGTCATTCCGAACCCGCATATCCTGCGGAATAAGCGGGTGGCCGATCTGTTGGGCATCGAAAACCACACCCTCACCCTGTTCAAGCGCCGGGAAGGTGTAAGCCGGGTTCAGGTAGGCAAAATTTGCCAGCGAAGACAGCGCTTCCAGGTCGTGCCACACCTCAAGCCATTGGGGCAGTTCGTCGGTCAGGTTTTGCTTGAGCCGCTCCAGCCGGTCGGCAAAGAAGAAATCCCAGGGGATGAACATGTTCACCAGCAGCCAGAAGATCGGGTTGGCCCGCAGGCTGGCCCCACTAATCACGAGGGTTGCCCGCCGCAGCACTCGTGACGGCTTCTGCTCAATGATGGGCGCAGCGAGGTCGCGCACGGCGGGCATGGCCCCGTAACGGTCACGTTCCAGGTAGCGCATCACGGCGTCAATACGGCGCAGCGCCCCCTCTACTGTAAGGGCTTCCTCAAACGTATTCTGGATAAACCGGAACTGCGTCACAAACAGAATCGCATACGCGGGCAGCGTCAGCAGCAGCGGTGCATCACTCAGGATGCCGGTTGCCACCAGCCCCAGCAGCGTCAGGTTGGTGGCAGATAGCAGCCCCAGCCCCAGCAGCCAGCGCCGCACATTGGTTTGGTGCGGGTCACTTTCTAGCCAATCCAGCAGCGTTTGCCCCTCACCACTTTCGCGGATGTCTTCAGCGGCGATAACGGCTACCAGCGTCAGTTTGTCCCGGAATAACGGCTTGTTCATCAACTCACGCACGCGCTGCTGCCGCGCAGTTGTGGCCTCATAATCCAACTCGGTGGGCAGCAGCCAATCTTGCAGGCGTTTGCTGCCCCCCCCGCTGACGGCGGTATTCAGCACGCGATGCAGGTTTTGCAGGTCCAGGTCTGTTGCCAGCGGATGCTGCATAGCGTTGGCACGCGGCGGCGTGGGAATATAGCGCATATCCAGGGCCAGGCGGGCCAGGTGGCCTTGCTTGATAGTGCGCCATGCGGTGTGCTGGGCGATGTTATCCGTCACACGCCGGTGCAACGTGACCACCCAGCTAAACCCGCCGATAAACACCGCCAGGCTGAGCCACGCGAGAACGCGCAGGTCTGGAATCGTAAATAGAACCGCTGTGATGGTAACACCACCCAACGCCACCAACAGCCGGATATGGGTTAAGCGATTGCTGGTCTGCTGCAAGCGATCCAGGTTGCGGTCCAGGCGGTTAATCTGACGTTGCAGGGCATCTTGCCGGTTCATTTGTTGTGTCAATGTGTTGTCCGTCTGTTAAGTCTAATCCCAATAGCCCTATCATACGGAGATTCCCGCGTCACACAATGCCACTCACGCTCGTTGGGTTTGCGTTGGATGAGGGGGAGTTGAGCAAATGAGCGTTTGTATGGCAAATTACATTCTCAGGCGGCATCAACGGTATGGTAAATGGCAACGTTAGTTGCACAAAACGAGGAAATATCCCCGATGACAAAATACTTGATTCTGATTATTGCGGTCACACTCGCCCTGACGGTTGGCGGGGTGTACGCCCAGGAAGACACCCCGCCCGGCTTCGATAACTGGGATGCCGTGCTAGAGGCTGCCGACGGCACCACCGTCAACTGGTACATGTGGGGTGGCTCGCCAGAAATCAACAACTTTGTAGAGTCGTTCTACGGTGATGTACTGGCCGAAGAATTCAACATCACCCTCAACCGCGTCCCCGTGGCGGATACCGCCGACGCCGTAAATCAGGTGTTGAGCGAACTGGATGCTGGCACCACAGAAGACGGCTCCATTGATATGATCTGGATTAACGGCGAAAACTTCTTCACGCTGCGTCAGGCAAACGCACTCTATGGCCCCTGGGCAGAGGCGATCCCTAACAGCGAACTGGTGGACTGGGACAACCCGGCTGTGGCGTTTGACTTTGGCTTCCCCGTAGAAGGCTATGAAAGCCCCTGGGCCAGCGCTCAGCTCCAACTGGTGTACGATAGCGCCCGCATGACCGAAGACGACCTGCCGCGCAACTACGATGACCTCACCCGGTGGATTGCCGACAATCCGGGGCGCTTCACGTATATTGCGCCGGGGCCGGGTGGGTTCGTGGGCACGCGCTTCGTCAAGCAGGTGCTTTATCACGTTAGCGGCGGCGTTGACCCCTGGCTGGGCGAGTGGAACCCGGACTTGTTCGATGAGACGGCCCCCGACCTGTGGGCACTGCTTAACGAGTGGGAGCCGAACCTGTGGCGTGGCGGTGAAGACTACCCAGAGAACGAGAACGAACTGCACCAGCTTTTCGCCAACGCCGAGGTAGACTTCACGATGGTACAGGCCGCCGCTGGCGCTGGCCCGGCCATCGAAGCAGGTCTCATCCCGCCGACGGCCCGCGCTTACGTGTTTGACGAATACATGATTGGTGACTACAGCTATGTTACCATCCCGGTGAACGCCGCGAACCCGGCAGGTGCGATGGTGGTTGCCAACCTCATCCTGCGGCCAGACCGTCAGGCGGGCCAGATTTTGCCGGAAAGCGGCTTCGGCCTGGGTTACGCGATTGACATCAACCGCGTGGAGGGCGCGGCGCTGGAACAACTCGAAGCGTCGTTCGAGCAGTTGGGCGATGCCGCCGCTGACCCCGAAGCACTGGCCAACGCCTTCGCCCCAGACATGCCGCCGGAGTCACAAAGCGCAATTGAAGACGGCTGGCAGCAAAACGTGCTGCAAAATTAACTGCCGCTGTTTGGGGTGGGCTGGGCTGCCAGTTCCCGCCCCAACTGCGTGACCACCTGCGCGAACTGCTGCGGCGTTTCTACCATCGGGAAGTGATCCCAATCTGGTTCAATGTGAACAGCGTGGTTGGGCAGCAGCGCTTTGTAATCCTCAAGCTGATCGACGCTGAGGATTTTCTCTTTTTCACCCCACAGCAGCACTGCTGGCACGTCCACCGGCTTGAGCGATGCGAACCACTGTGGCGTGATAATCTCGAACATCTGGCCGAACACGCTGCACCGCCGGTATTCATCGAAGAAGCGGTTCACATAGTCGTCGGGCAATGGGTGACTGAACAACAGCCGCCGGAACACCGGGCGCGTCAATGACGAGGCGAACGTGTACTGGCCGAGCGTCTTCATCCCCGGCAAGCTCATCAACCTGGGAAACAGGCGTGTATCCAGGCGGGTGCCGACGGGGGCGTGCAAAATGACCCCATCCACAGCATCTGCATGATGTTGTAGCATTTCTAGCACCATCGTGCCGCCCACGCCCGTCCCCAACACCACACGCGGGCGCGGCTGTTCCACGACGATAGCGTGCAGTGCATTGGCGTAGTCCGTCAGGGTGGTAAAGTCCGGGTTGCGTGGCTCCCCGGCGAACCCTGGCAGCGTAGGCGCAACAAAGTTCACATCGGCTGCAAAGGACGGTTTAGACCGCTCAAAACGGAAGCCGCCGCCACCATTGCCGTGCAGTGCAATCAGGCTGAGTGTGTGTGACATAGGCTAGGCCGTCAGCCCGGCAAGCTGCGGGATGCGCTCAAAGTCCGGGTGGTCGCCTGCGTGGACGCCCTCGTACCGCCACAATACAGTGTCACCGTCCACCAGGAACGATGTGGGCATCGTCCAGGGGTCGCCTACCTTCATGCCGATGAAGTGCCCCTTTGCCGCACTCCGCACGCCACAGGCCCACACCTGCGGCCCGAACATCTCTTTCATGCCGCCGCGTGCGACTTCAAAGCCGTCATAGAACGTCTTCGGTAGGTCAGCGATGGCGTGCGCCTCTGGCCACAGCCGCGCAAAAAAGTCGTGGCCCTGCTCTACCGTGCCCTGATACACAAACAGCACCGGCGGGTAGCTCGGATTGGCTTCACTGACTTGACGCAAGTCCACGATTTGCTCGCGGCAGAAGATGCAGCCAAAGTGACGTAAAAACACGATCAGGGTGGGCGTGCCGCTGGGGAGTTGGTCGCGTAGGGTGGTACCGCGCAGGTTTAGCCCGTTGGTGGGTTGGTTAAGTATGGGTTGGGGGATAGTGTTCACGGGACGAAATAGCCTCAAGCTGCCTGAATATGGTTTACACCCAGCTATTTTAGCGAATGTGAACCGCTCAGCGGCAGATTGTGAGCGAACATTCAGGAGTGCATTTCAAGTTGGGGCTTAACTACTCAGGCACCGGGTGCCGCTGTTTAAGCCCCTCTTCCAGGGCCATAGGCTCGTTCGGGAGAGGGGTTGGGGTGAGGGCTGAGTCGTTACCAAAAACTTGCCACTTCGGACGCAAAGCGTCCGAGAAGACGGGTTCAAAGGGTGCCAACCCTTTGCAGGGGTGCGGGGACAGCGTCCCCGCGATGTGAAAACTCGACTTTACAATAGCCCTGCCCAACATTCAGTGGCGATGGGGGTTACGAATAGGGTATGATTGTTTCGTATAGATTTTATGTTGCAGGAAGACCCTGACTATGCGTTTTGACGTTCACAAAATTCGCGTTCATCTCGTTAACGAGTTAATGGAAACCCCGCAGGTAAAAGAGGTGTGGCACGACGGCAGTGATGTTGTCATCCTGGACTTCAAAACGGGTGAGTCGGTTGCCATTCACCTGATTGAGCGGTACATATCTATCAACGAAATTGAATATCTGTTTGCAGAAAACGCCCGCCAGAACTACTTTACGCTGCTGGTGCTGTGGGCTGATATGTTCATGCCATCGCACGGGCAGGTGTATCAGGCAGATGACTGGATGCTGGCCCTTTTGGAATTGTATGGCGGCAAAATCTATGGCTATGACGCCTGGCGCGAGGCCCCTCACATCTTTGAAGTGGGGTTCACACGGGTGGGCACCACCTACGACTACATGATTAACCACAACGAGGACGTGAACATTGGCAAAATCGGGGTAGAAACGGTTGAGACGACCCTGCCGAACTTCACAGGCTTCTGGCGGGTAGGTCGCTTTGATGGCTTTGGCGCAGAGGATGACCCCGCCTACTGGCAAGATACAACCCCACTGGCGACGGGCTTTCGCCCATCAATGGGGTACTACTTCAAGCTGTTGGGCCTCGCGTCTAATGCAGACCGGGCCGAAGTCAAACGCGCTTACCGTCAAATGGCCCTGAAGCATCACCCGGACTTGAACCCCAACCAGGACACCACCCGCCGAATGCAGCAAATTAACGACGCCTATGCCCGCATCACCCACTACCTGGACGATGAAGACGCCCGTCAATCTGCCTCATAGCCTGTGCAGCAGCGCGCCACCCCGCTGATAAAACTGGCCTGGGTAAATGAGATTTCAGTCATAGTGGTGATTACCTTCTGTATGTGGCACATACATGTGATGCTATAATACAGCCTGTACCGTGATTGCTAGTTAGAGATTCTCCACCCCTCACCCCTAATTCCCCTCTCCCACAAGGGGCGAGGGGACTTTCAAGAACCCTGGTGGACCCTGTGCTTTCTCCCCACTGTGGGAGAAAGGGCTGGGGATAGAGGGGTAAAATAAACGACTAGCAATCAAGGTAGCCTGTATAAGAGAGCATGATATTGACAAGGATGGCAGTCATCGAAACCGTTGGCGGACGCTACTACCTACAAGCTCAAATTGGCCAGGGTGGCATGGGGGAAGTCTATAAGGCCTACGACCGGCTGACAGGTGAGTTTGTTGCCCTCAAGCGGCTGCGCTCTATCGCTGTTGAAGCTGGCCCAGATGATACAGCCTACAACGCCCTGGCCCAGTCCCTGGCCCGTGAGTTTCACATGTTGGCGTCTCTCAAGCATCCGCACATCATCGACGTGAAAGACTTCGGCTTTGATGCGAAGACG
>DAOTTY010000188.1:0-13883 GCA_034437575.1 Anaerolineae bacterium
GGGAACACCGCCGAAGGCGGCACAAACCCCTCCCTCCCGCCGCGTAGCGGCGATAGTGGGGGAGGGGTGGCGCTTTAGCGCCGGGGTGGGGGGCAAGCTGAGCAGTTACGAGTAGCCCGCTATCATCTGCCGGTAGACGGCGACGGTTTGCGCGGCGACCTGCTGGTGGGTGTAATGATCCAGGGCGCGATGGCGACCGGCCTCACGCAGTTGCCAGCACAGGTCGTTGTCATCCCGCACCTGCTGGAGAGCGTCGGTCAGGGCCGCCGTGTCGCCTTCCGGCACGATTAACCCGGCGTCGCCCACCACACCCGGAATCGCACCGCTGTCACTGCCAATGACGGGCACCCCACTGGCCATTGCTTCGATAAGCACGCGCCCGAACTGCTCTTTCCAGTTGGGCCGGGTGAGCGAAGGCAGCACCAGCACGTCCATTTCGTGATACTGCGCGGGCATTTGCACCGACGGAATTTGGCTGATGAACGTCAGGCGCTCAGCAATGCCTAGCTCATCCGCCAGCGCGTGCATTGGCGGGCGGTGCGGCCCCCCGCCCACAAACCGCGCCTGCCACGCGCCATTTAACCCGCCCAGCGCCCGCAGCAGGCTATCCAGGCCCTTTTCTGGAACCAACCGCCCCACGTACCCCACTGTAAACGGGCGTTCTGGCCGCGCCGCTGTCGGCTGGAAGATAGCCGCATCTACGCCAAACTGCGGAATCACCGCTATTGGCCCGGTGTACCCCTTCTCCCGGTAAACGTTAGCGGCGCTGTCCGTCCCGGCAAGCGCGTAATCCGCCTGACGCATCGTCCAGCGTTCCCCCCATACAAACGGCGGCGGATATTGCCTATGGATGTTCTGCCAGGTGAAAAACAGCGTTTTCGCGCCGCAGCGCTGCGCGTGGGCCAGGGCGTGCCACGTTGCCAGGTTATACGGTTCCTCGTCAATGTGGACGATGTGCGGCTGAAACGCCCGGATGAGGCCCGGCAGCGCGGGGTAGTGATGCAGGTGAAAGTTCCCGTTAAGGTGAATGGGCGTGGCGTGCAGCGTGTAACCGTCGGTAAAAGCGCGTTCGAGGTGGGTTTCGCCGCGTTCATCCTTCCAGAAGGGCGGCACGGCCACCAGCAACTCCACGCCCTCGGCGGCGATATATTCCAGTTTGCGCTGGTAAATCCCCACAATGCACGCCTTCGATAGCATCAGCACACGCACAGGCGACCTCCTTCGATGATGGGCAGCGGCGCATTCTACCGCAGGGTGGCTCACACCTCACAGCGTCGGGCGCTTGTGATATACTTCACACACAAAGACCAGTAAAGTACAGGTAAAAACATCCATGACGACAAACAACAAGCGGTCCATGCTGCCGCTCATTCTCATCAGCAGCGGTGTAGCCTTTTTGATGGCCGTGGTTGTCATCTTTGCGCTGAACAGTTTGCAAACAAGGCGCACCAGCAGCGCCCCCACCATCACAATTCCCCGTGATGTGCGCCAGATCGAACTCGTGCGCGATGGCGGTGCCCCCTTTCAACTAGCGGATTTGCGCGGCAGTTACACGCTGCTGTCGTTCGGATATACCCACTGCCCGGACGTATGCCCGCTTACGCTCACCGAGTACCGCCGCGTGAAGCGTGACCTGAGCGATAACGAGGCACAGCAAGTGCAGTTTGCGTTCATCAGCGTGGATGGTGAGCGAGACACCCCCGAACTGCTCGACCAGTACCTTGAGCGCTTCGACCCGGCCTTCATCGGCATAACGGCTGATGATGCGACCATGCGCCAGGTGGCAGATGCCTTCAACGTCTACTACGAAATGCGCCAGCTAGAGGGCACACAGGCATCCTATCTGGTGGATCACACGGCGACGCTGTTTTTGCTGGCACCCAACGGCAACGTGGTGCAAACATACCCGTTCGGCACCTCGCCGCAAGCCATCGCCGCAGACATCAGCAGCCGCCTTTAATAGCGCGGCACACGCGGCAGGATGTTGGTCAGCACCTCGTAGACGTTGGTTTGCAGGCGCTTGGCCACATCCTCTGCCGTGATAACCGCGTTACCCTGGCGGCCCAGCAGCACCACCTCATCCCCGATGCTCACCCCATCCAGGTGCTTCACACTGATAATGGTCTTTTCCATGCTCACACGCCCCAGGATGGGCACGCGCTCCCCGTGAACCAGCACATAACCCCAATTGTGCGGCCCACGCCGCAGCCCATCGCCATAACCAACCGGAATCACTGCCACCTGCTCATCGTCATGAGTGACGTACTCATTGCCATAGCCCACAGCGTGACCCGGCGGCAGCGTTTTGACCTGGGCAATCACCGTGCGCCAGGACATGACAGGGTTAAGCGGCGGCGGGTGGGGGGCAATCTTAGATTCCTGATAGCCGTACATTGCAAGCCCGCAGCGCACCATGTTGTGATGGAACTTTTCCCCCAGCAGCGTGCCCGCCGTGTTTGATACATGCACATACTTAAACGGAATCCCGCCAGCCCGTAATGGCACCAACACACTGCGAAATGTGCGGTACTGCTCCTCCGTGAAGTCCACGTCAACATCGGCCATCGAGAAGTGGGTGTAAATGCCTTCAATATCCAGGTTGGGCATGGCCAGCAAATGCCGGAACATCTCGACGGTGCCCTCCGGCAAAATGCCCAACCGCCCCATGCCGCTGTCTACCTTAACGTGAACCTTGAGGCGCTGCTTCATCTCCGCAGCGACCTTGTTGTAGGCGCGGGCCATGTCCAGGTCATAAAGGGTTACTGTCACATCATGGCGCAGGGCTTCCCGCACCCCGTAAACGGGCGTATAACTCAGCACAAGAATAGGGGTTTCCGTGATGCCTGCATTACGCAGTTCCAACGCTTCCCGCAAAGACGCCACCGCCAAATAGCCCGCGCCATTTTGAATAGCAACGCGGCTCACCGCCACAGCCCCATGCCCATAAGCGTCGGCTTTAACGGTTGCCATCAGGGTAACGTCATTGCCAACAAGGTTTTTCAGGGTGCGGACGTTGCGGGCCAGGGCCTCCAGGTCTACAGTAACCCAACTGGGCTGCAAGGGCCGTTCAAGCGGCTGCGACAGGGCCTGCGCTGCCAGGTTGGGGCGCGGCAGTTGCCCATTATTGACCGTTTCAGTGAGCAGCGCCCGCACTATCGCTTCCATGCGGGCATTGGCCCCCCCATTCACCAGCACAATATCACGGCGGGTGAGGTCGCACATCGTTTTGAGCGTCCTGGCGGCGTCCTGGATGCTAAACGCGACATGCACCTGTTGATTGCCCCCGGCGAAATCTTGCGCGGCGCGACCCGCCAGCGCCGCCTGTGCCCCCTCCGTAACGATCACATCAGCAACTTCAACGGCCCGCCGCCCAATCTCACGGTGTACGGTTCGGCTGTGATCGCCCAGGTTGTCAATGTCCCCAAACACGAACACGGTGCGCGTCTGCTCATCTTTAACCGACGCCAACCAATCCAGCGCCGCCAACGTTGATTCTGGCGTGGTGTCAAACGTATCATCGACAATCAGTGCATCGTTGTAGCCCACAAAAAAGCTCATCCGCCCCGGCAGCGGTTCCACCGTCGTCAGCGCCCGCAGCGCAATGTCGATAGACAGGCCATAGTGCAGCCCCACGCCCAACGCCAGCAGTGCCGCGTACATGCTGTTTGCCCCGGCCAGCGGCACCCAGTTGCCCACCAAACGGCGATCCCTATAGCGCAGGTCGAAACCCGTGCGGGCCGGGCCGGGCACCACATTGTAAGCCATCAAATCGGCACCGAAGTTGCCAATGCCCGCGAACGTCACCTCTGCCTGGGTTTTCGGAGCCAACTCGCGCACGCGGTCATCATCGTAGTTGAGCACCGCCAGGCCCTCTTCACGCAGGCGAGAGACGACGGGGTGGTGTTCCGCCGCAACCTGATCGACATCTGCAAAGCGATCCAGGTAAAGCTGGCCGATTTGCGTAATCACACCCACCTGTGGCTGTACAATGTCCATCAGGTAGTCCAGCTCACCGGGCTTATCCAACGTCATATCAACAATGACGAAATCATCGGTTGTTTCCAGCTTGGCTAGCGAAAGGGGCAGCCCCAAGCGGCCCAGGTGGTGTTCGTCGCGGTGGGTACACACCTTGTAAACTGTGCCCAACACCGCCTCAATCGCTGCTATGGCATCGGTGCGCCCGCTGGTGCCCGCCACCGCAATCGAAATCGCGGCGCTTTCCATCAGGATGAACCTGGCCCAGTCCATCAGGGCCTGCTCGGTGTCGCGCACAACAATCACACTAACACCGTTTGTGTCAAAGTTGGGGGGCTGCATACACAGGACGCCGGTCGCGCCGTTGTTCACGGCTTCCTGTATCGTAAGGTGGCTGTCGCCATAGTCCCCCTTGCGGGCCACAAATAAGTCGGATTCCTGGGCCTGGTCAGCAGCCAGGCAAAAACGGGTGAAGGCTTGCGCGGCTGCCTCACCAAACAACTGACCGTTAGACGCTTCGAGAATATCGTATAGGCTTATCATAATAACCCGAAGTATAGCGCCCTGAGCCATGCACGACCAGTTGCGTCCCGATGACAATCATACGTTTGTTATAATGTGGCCTCACCAAAGCACACAGAATAGGGCAGTCTATGTCTTTCGAGTTTGAAATCATCGCGCAGGATGGGGCCGCCCGTGCCGGCATTTTACACACGCCGCACGGCAGCATCGAAACCCCCGTGTTTGCGCCCGTTGGCACCCAGGCCACAGTGAAAGCCGTGCCGCCGCGTGACTTGCAGGCGATGAACACCCAGCTTGTGCTGGCCAACACCTATCACCTGCACCTGCGCCCCGGCAGCCACCTCGTCCGGGAGTTTGGCGGGCTGCACGAGTTTATGCAGTGGCCCGGCCCCATCCTGACGGATTCGGGGGGCTTTCAGGTGTACAGCCTGTCAGGCATCAACAAGATTGACGACGACGGCGTGACCTTTCGCAGCCACCACGACGGCAGCACCCACCGCTTTACACCAGAAGTCAGTATGCAAATTCAGCAGAACCTCGGCGCAGACATCATCATGGCCTTTGACGAGTGCCCCACCCCGGCTGACCGCGCCATCGTGGAGCGGGCCGTTGACCGGACGAGCGCGTGGGCGGCTCGCTGCCGCGAGGCCCACCCCGATGACAGTGTGCAAGCCCTGTTTGGCATCCAGCAAGGTGGCATTTTTGAAGACCAGCGAGAGCGGTCGTCACAAGCATTGCAGCAAATCGGCTTTCCGGGTTATGCGGTGGGCGGGCTGGCGGTGGGCGAAACCAAGCCAGAAATGTACGCCACGCTGGACTTTGCCGCGCCCATGCTGCCGCATGACAAGCCGCGTTACCTGATGGGCGTAGGTGCGCCCGATGACCTGGCCGAAGCTATCCTGCGGGGCATTGATATGTTCGATTGCGTGCTGCCCACACGCATCGCCCGGCACGGTACTGTGTTTACCTATGATGGACGGCTTAACATGCGAAATGCCGTCCACGAATACGACCAGCGCCCAATGGATGCAGCAGTGAGCAGCTATGCAAGTACATTCACACGCGGTTATATTCGTCATCTTGTTAAAGCGAATGAAATGCTAGGACACTACCTGTTGAGCATTCACAACATTCAGTTTTTGTTCCAGCACGTTCGCGCTATGCGGCAGGCCATCATTGAGGGGCGCTTGCAAGCCTACGTTGAGGCATTTTTGACCCGCTACATGGCCCCCTCGTCCTGACCTGCCGAACCCCCGGTTACACCCAAACTGTGTTCAAGCTCGCGCCGCCGCTACACCCAGCCCGAAAGGCGTTGCTTTTTGTTGCCCTCACGGTTGCCGCCAGTTGCAGCACGCCTGCTGTACCCGCCGCCACGCCCACGTCTGACACCTTTCAGATACAGATGTGGGCAACGACGGCCACAGCGCCACTGCTGCGAGACACCTCTCAGGAATACGGGCTAACACATCCTAATCTCGTCATCCAAACGACGGTGGGCAATCACACAGCGCTGGTGGAGCAGGTTATGCGTGACGAATCTGTTTACTTTATCAGCAATCACCTGGAACCCGACGACGACCTGTGGGCGGCACCTATTGGCCAGGACGGGATTGCAATGATCTTGCACCCGCAAAACCCGGTTACAGACCTCACCATTGAGCAAATTCGAGGCATTTACCTGGGGCGCATCAGCAGTTGGGGCGATCTGGGCGGTGAAGATCGTCCCATTCAGGTTCTCAGCCGAGAGGCCGGGTCTGGTATGCGGGCTGAGTTTGAGCGGTTGGTGATGGGGGATCGCCTTACAACGCAGACGGCTGTTGTGGTGCCCACCAACCCGGCCATGCAGGCCGCCGTCGCCGCCAACCGGGAGCGAATTGGCTACATTTCGGCAGCCACCCTGGATGATACCGTGAAGGCGATAGCCGTGAACGGCGTCGCCCCCACCGTAGGCGCAATCCAAACCAACACTTACCCGCTGCGTTCCACCCTGTTTATCATCGGGGCTGCTGAGCCGGACGGCGAGGAACGCGCCTTTGTTGGCTGGCTGCAAAGCCCACCCGGTCAGGCCGTGATTGCTCGGCGCTACGCCCCTTTGCTGCCGTGAACAGGGCTAATGGATCGTAGCTGCTCAGCTTGCCCCCGTTACAGGTCTTTATCGGTGTAACAAAATAGTAACGTGGGCGGGCGAATGCACCACCGTATACTGAGAATTGTAAACGACATACTGCGGAGCAACACGCTTATGGTCATCAACCCATTGAACGAGAAGCTGGTTTCTGCTCACTACCATGCTGAAACATCCATTGCTTACATTACCTACCGGGGGGAACTGAGCGCCACCGAGAGCGACATGGCCTACAAATGGCTGGCTGGGTTAATCGAAGTTGTAGGGACTAAAGCGCTGTACGGTGAGGTTTTTGACTTCCGCGAGGTCAAGCGCTTCACAGTAGAAAACCTGATTACCGCACAAAAGCGCAGCCGCCGGATGAACATCATGCTCAACACCCAGGACTTCCCGGTGGCGATGGTGGTCGCCAATACCATGCAAGAAGAGATTTTGCGCGGCCCTATGCGGATTGTGATTGGCAATCAACGCAAGCGCATCGTCCGCTCTATGGAAGACGCCCATGTGTTCCTGAACGAGTGGCACGCAAAAAACGACGCCGGGTCTGCTTAGGGGGTAGCCGGTACAATCGGCAGCGTGCCACACGCCCCGGCGGCTGCAACCGCGTTTGAACTCACCCAGATGTCTTCGGCAAGACGCCACCACAACACCTCGTCTGTACCACCGGCCCGCCCATCCGGGATGGCCCACTCGCCAAGCTGCATCACGTAGCGCACCCGCGCCCCCGGTGACGGCGCTTCGCGCAGGTTCGCCGCCCCGCCTAACGCGGCAATCGTGCAGTCAGCCTCAAGTGCAATACCTTCGAGCGCGTTACCCCCCTCTGGTGGGGCCTCAACGATGACACTGAAATCAACGGGCACAAACGGCGACCGGGGCAGCGTGCCCAGGGGCAGGCGGGTGAGTGCGTTGTAGTCTTCATAGGTGAAGCCGCTGACCGTCGGCGTGCCTTCCCCGTCAACCACCACGCGCTGCCCGGCCTCAATCGTTATCTCGTCATCAACGGTCACCACAACATCCCCCTCAATAACGTCTGCACGCAGGGTGTTGGTGGCCTCTGCACTCAACATGAGCGTGGTGCCCGCCGAAATTTGCACCCGTCTTTCGTTGACCTGCAATCGGGCGGCTTCGGCACCTGGCGGTGACTGAATCAGCAGGCCGTTGGGCGGCACCAGCGCACACGGGTCCGTTTGGGCGAAGTTGGCCTGGAGCGTGAAGGCTTGCATGGGGCCGTAGCGCGGCGAATCAACGGTGACGGCGGCAAACCCGGCTAAATCGGACGCAGTGAAAGCGGGCGCAAACACCCAGCCAAACGTCCCGTCTTCCGTGATGACGCGCACCCAACTGCCGTCGGCCAGCGTGCCATTTACAAGCGCGTTTGCCCCGGCGAAGATGCTGCCAACTTGTTCAGCGTTGGCGTTTGGGGCCGCACGAACAATGCCACCCTGGTTGCTGGTCACGCGCACGCGCTGCGCTGGGACGTTGGCCTCAGCATCGCCGGTGTTTTCCAGCATCACCTGGCCCAGTGCCAGCACCAGCAGCGTATCGTCAGTAAAGCTGATGCGCGGCGTCATACGTGTGATGCTCCAGGCCCCCCCTGCGATGTTTGCCTGCTGTTGCGCCAGCCTGTTCACATCAGCCAGCAAAACCACGTCACCGGGGTTTTCAAAGCCGGTCTCAGCGTCGTCGCTGTGCATCGCCAATGCTGCCGGGAAGTTGCCATAGCACAACGTTTGGTCAGGCTGGTTGCTGCACTCTGCTCGTGTAGACGCCAACGCGGCCCGAATGACAGCAGCGCATTGGGCATCATCACCCGTTTGGGCCGCAACAGCAACAGCAGTGAGGGCGAATGTGAGGGTAATTAGCGCATATCGCATCTGAGTGTCTCATCACAATCCAAAATTGGCAGCGAAATTCTAACAACAGGGGTGATATAATGGCAGATACAAACGTGTTGGTTTACCGAAGATATTTCATCATGCCTAACTCACAATACGCTTACCAGCATTATCTGCTCCGCAGCATTAGCCTACAACTCCACCAGATGGAAACTGCCCAGGTAGCCCTACAGCCCGGTGTGCAATCCGTGTACCGGATTACCTGCTACTACCCCCATGACCTGCCCCCCAATTCCGTAGCCACCCTGGTGAGTTCGCGTACAGGCCCCCCCACCCTGACGGTCGCCCGCGAGTCGATGACGCCACAGGTAAACGCACATACGCTGGACCTGGGGCAGTTTCGGGCACTCACGTCAGCCTTTTCAACCCTGCGGTTCGATAAGCTGGAAGATCAGCCAGACATCCCGGCGCAAGGGGTGCGGCTGTGGCTGGTGGAACGGGCAGCGGGCGGCTTTAGCAAAAGTGTCCTGCTTAGCCCACAGCCAGCAACGGGTGTGCATCAAAATTTAATCTACCGGCTGCACGAGGCGCTGCCTCAGGCCATAGAACCGTCTGGGATGGCGTGATGAGTAAAGGGTACAGCGAAATAGAGGTTAAACTGGCGGTAGATGACCTCGCCGCCGTCGCACGTCAGTTGAAATCGGCTGGGGCTGAATTGGTAGCGCCGCGTGTGTACGAGCGCAACGTGCGCTATGACGACGAAAGCGGCTCAATGGATCGTAACGACACGGTGCTGCGCCTGCGCGAAGACGACCGCATCCGGCTGACTTACAAGGCACCGCTGGAACCTGCCGCTGCCACACGCGGCGTTCACCAGCGCTTCGAGGTCGAAGTGGGTGTGGATAGTTTCGACGCCATGCAAACGCTGCTGTCGCGGTTGGGCTACCACCCGTATATGGTCTATGAAAAGTACCGCACCACCTATGCGCTAGACGGTGCGGAGATTGTGCTGGATGAGATGCCCTACGGGACGTTTGTTGAAATTGAGGGTGACGAAGCGACGATCAACCTGCTGCTGAAAAAGCTGGATTTGCTGGAGCAGCCGCGCCTGCCCTACAGCTACAGCCAGATATTCGAGCATGTGCGGGCGCACCTCAACATGAACGTGAATGACCTGACATTTGCCAACTTTGAGGGCGTCACCGTACCGCCAGATGCCTACCTGCCACCACCTTAAAGCCTTTCCAGTACGCTCCGATTGACAACGTTAGCGTACTCACCCCGCTTGAGCGCACCAATGACGAGTTCAGCGGCTTCGACGGCAACAGCGACCTGCGCTTCGACCGTGCTGGCGGCCAGATGCGGCGTGTGAATCACATTGGCGTGGGCCACCAGCGGATGCTCGGCGGGCGGCGGCTCCACCTGATACACATCCATTGCAACCCCGGCCACAATGCCGCTTTCCAGCGCATCGCGCAGGTCTTCGTCGTTGATGAGGGCACCGCGAGCGGCATTGACGATCCGCACGCCTTTTTTCATCTTGCCGAACGCTGACGCGCAAATCATCTCACGGGTTTCGTCGGTGATGATGGTGTGCAGCGTGATGTAGTCTGCCTGCGCGTACAGGTCATCCAGTTCAACTTTTTCCACGCCCAGTTCACGCATGGCGTCGCCATCTACGAATGGGTCAGCCGCAACAACGGTCATCTCAAAAGCGAGGGCACGCGCAGCAACGGCCTTACCGATGCGGCCAAAGCCGACCACACCCAGCGTTTTACCACGCAGTTCTGTGCCTTCATACAACTTACGATCCCAGCGGCCTTCACGCATAGACAGATACGCTTCGGGCACATGGCGGGCCAGGGCCAGCATGAGCGCGAAGGTATGTTCCGCAGTGGCAATTGTGTTGCCCGCCGGGGTATTCATCACGATAATGCCGCGTTCAGTGGCGTAATCCAGATCAACGTTGTCTACGCCGACGCCCGCCCGTGCAATCACTTTAAGGTCGGGCGCTTTTTCCAGTAACTCACGGTCAGCTTTGGTGCTGCTGCGAATAATCATGGCCTGGGCACCGGGTAGCGCGGCGATGGTTTCGTCGCGGTTCAGGTTGCCCGGTGCTGTTACCTGGATTTCGTCGTGCTGTTTGAGCAGGTCTACAGCACTTGGGTCTACGCTGTCCGGGATGAGGACATGAAACGTCATCAGTCAATTTCCTTTTGTGTGTGATGTAAGGCGATAATAATGCAAACGGAGGGCGGTTTGTGCCCTCCGTTGTGGGCAGTGTGGGAGCTATACGCCCAGGAATTCGTCCAGGCCAGCCAGATATTCTTCCAGGGTGGTTACCTGCACGTCGCCCATGTGTGCGATGCGGAACGTCTTACCTTTGATCTTGCCATAGCCCTGGTCGATGTCAAAGCCGCGTTCGCCCATGAAGTAAGCCATCGCATTCACGTCCACTTCGCGGGTGTTGTTTACGCAGGTGATTGTCGGTGAACGGTATCCCTCGGCGGCGAAGAAGCCAAAGCCACGCTCGTTCACCCATTCGTGGGCCAGGGAGCGCATTTGCAGGTGACGCTGCCAGCGGTTTTCCAGCCCTTCTTCCAGCACATTATCAAGCTGCTTTTCGGCAGCAAACATCAGGGAAATGGGTGGCGTCGAGGCGGTGTTGTTCTTCTTGACGTACTTTTCCCAGGATAGGAAGTCGAAGTAATAGCCCCGGTTTTCGATTTGCTTGGCGCGTTCCAGCACACGGTCACTCACTGCTGCAAAGGCAATCCCCGGTGGCAGCGCGAACGCCTTCTGGCCACTGGTCAGCAGCAGGTCAATGTGCCAGGCGTCGGTATGAATTTCCGCCCCCAGGAAGCCGGAGACACTATCGACCATGTAGAGGGTATCGGGTGCTTTTTCGCGCATAACCTCGCCAATAGCCTGAATCGGGTTGGTGACGCCGGTGCTGGTTTCGTTGTGGACGGCGCACACCGCGTCGTACTCAGCCTTGTCGAGCGCTTCGGCGACCATCTCGGCAGTATGGTTTTGACCCCATTCGACCTCAATCACGTCAACCTGCTTGCCGTTAGCCTTGCTGATTTCGGCCCACCGCTCACTGAAGGCCCCCCCCACCAGATGCAGGGCTTTTTTGTCGTCGCGGATGGCGTTGCGCGAGGCCCCCTCCCACAAACCGGTGCCCGACGACCCGCTAATATATACCCGATGCTCAGTCAGGAACATCTGCTTGAGTTTGTCTTGCAGGCGGGCAAAAAGGTCTGCAAATTCCGGTGAGCGATGCCCAATCATCCACTGCGACTGCGCCTCCAGCACGTCCTGGCGCACCTCGACAGGGCCGGGCAGCATCAACCGTTTATGATAGTTTTTCATCATCTCTATCTCCTAAGATTGCCAAAAAGCCTGCTCAACAGTATGAGCAGGATTATAATCACGCCCATCATAACGCAGGGTGAGAGTTTCTTCATTGTTTTAGGCGGTTGGATGCTGAATTGAAAACTATAGAGGGATTCTTAAATATGAATCCCCGGCAAATTCCATCCGACGAAATTGGGAGCAGAGGGGGAGAGTGTCTTCAGGTAAGCCGGGGATACATATACAAAGTTAGGCAGTTCACAGGTATGTGGACTGCATTTGTGCTTTGTTACATTGTGAAGTTTACCTGAAAACCACGCCAATCAGCGTTATAGTGTCGCGGGAAGATGGTTCATAAACCGTTTGTGTTCATGATTTGTGAGGATGGGGAGGGAACAGGCCCTCCCCGTCAGCGATGATCTATCGCCTTATGCTTCTTCTGTCGCCTCGGCGGTGGCTTCTGCCGTCACCTCGGCAGTAGCTTCTTCTGTCGCCTCGGCAGTAGCTTCTGCTGTCGCCTCGGCGGTAGCTTCTGCCGTCACCTCGGCAGTGGCTTCTTCTGTCGGCTCGGCAGTAGCTTCTTCAGTGACGGCTTCCGTTGCCGCTTCTTCAGTGACTTCGGCAGGCGCTTCCTCAGTGACGGCTTCCGTTGCTGCTTCTTCGGTGGCTTCGACAGGCGCTTCCTCAGTGACGGCTTCCGTTGCCGCTTCTTCGGTGGCTTCGACAGGCGCTTCTTCAGTGACGGCTTCCGTTGCCGCTTCTTCGGTGGCTTCGACAGGCGCTTCCTCAGTAACGGCTTCCGTTACCGCAGGGGCCTCCTCAGTCGGCTCAGCCTCAACGAGTTCGCTTACCGTCAGGATGTAGCCACCTGCATCCGCATCACGCACGGTGGACGCCTCGATGATAAAGGTGAAGTCGGCGGGGGTGTCCATGATTTCAACGAAAGAGTCGCGGTTGGCGGGGCCGTCAATGTTGTCGTTAACTGCAACGGGTTCGTCGCTGCCCGCAACGTAAACACGCACGATGGGGTCCACATCGTCGCCAGCCAACTCAACCTTAAATGAAGTACCGGCGGCAACTTCCAGCGTGTACTGGTCGCGCATACCTACCTCGAACACACCGAATGTGTTGTCATCCAGTTCGATGGCGGCAATCTCGCGGGTTTCAAAGGCAACTTGCTCGTTGAGCAGGTTAACGGCCTCGTTGAGCAGCACGTCTTCGTCCGTAAACAGCGTTTCTTCCGTCACAGGGACGCGCATCGTTGGCTCAACACCGGTTTCCTCAATAATCAGGTTGAGGTCTTCGTCGTAAGCTGTGGTAGTAATCAACGGAATCTGGATGCCTTCAGGCATGAGGAACGGTGACCAACCCCCGCCGATACCGTTCGTTGGGTAAAAGCCGACCACTTCGGCGCGTCCGTCAATCGTCATTGCCCGGCTGACGTATTCGCACGCGCTGGCGCAGCTTGGCGCAATCAGGACGACCACATCACCGCTGTATTGCAGTTCCGGCACGGGCGGCGTAAAGCGGTCCGGGCTTTCCTCAAAGATAAACGTGTCGCTGATGCTATCATCATAAAACCCACTAATTTCGATGATCTTGTCCTCATCGAAGAAGTAAGACACCATCTGATAGCCAATCGCTGTGAAGCCGCCGCCGTTCTGGCGCATGTCCACCACGATGCCTGGTACATCGTTGGCAATGAACGTCCGCATGGCGCGGTCCCACAGTTCAACAGTCAATGGCAGGTCATCGGAGAAGGTGAAAATCTTGATATAGCCATAGCCGTTGTCCATGACTTCAAACTCAATGGGATACTCGGTGCCCGTCAGGCCGCTGTTGAACGACGAAAAGCGGAAGCTGTCTGGTTCGGCAAGCGCTGTCAGGGTGGCGGTGGTCGGTTCATCATCGTCGGGGTTTTGGTAAACGATTTCGACTTCCTCACCCACCGGGAAGCCCGATTCCGGGCGTTCAACCACCCTCGCCTGTACAAGGAGGACGACAAAAAGAAGAAGCGGAAGGAGGTTCAAGCTCGTCCATTTCACTACCGGCAGCCTTTTCGGAAAAAA
>DAOTTY010000189.1:0-12340 GCA_034437575.1 Anaerolineae bacterium
TGTTTGGGCTGAGTTGTTACATTCGATTTATGAAATTAATTGGCAAATTATGTCATGAATGATTCGCAATCCGGGAAAAGGTTTAGTAAAATGTGAAAAAGTGATGAGGAAACACGGATGCCAGCCAACATCGCGGAAAAAACCACTGTTCATACTCGTGAAGTTGCGTCAAGCAAGCTGCACCTGCTTGTAACCGCCTGCGGGCTGGTTACGACAGCCGCTGCGGCCACCGTCCTCATCATACTCGTATTACAGTCCGGTTGGGCGTTGGCTTCTGCACGGATGGCAGGTGCCAACAATGACATTGAACAGGCCCACGCCTGGAGCCGCTACGAAAGCACCCACGAAGATACATCCGGTGTCACCCTCAACGTCTCGCAGCGCTACACAGCCCTGACGACCTTCGATGCTTTTTCTGGTGTGATGGTCACAACGATGGCCTTCACGGTTGGGCTGCCGGTGCTGCTGGCGGCTGCGCTCATCGTTGGCGGCGTCACGATCCGTTTGGCAGGGGAGGTTGCTGCCACATCGTACCGCACCCGCGTCTTTTGTAATCTGAAAGACCCACTCAACCTGGGCTGTTCGGATACTCATGCAGTTTAACAATACTAAGCAAAAATAAGCCGTTTAGTAATATGCTAAGGCAAATCTGCCGCTCACGCCCGGTCGCTCCTATGGTTTGCACTTCACCAACTCAAACCTATTGACGACCTGCATGACCGCCAGAACCAAGAATGCTTGTAACGACTCAGGCACCGGGTGCCGCTGTTTAAGCCCCCTCTTCCAGGGCCACAAACCTGTTCGGGAGAGAGGTTTGGGTGAGGGCTGAGTTGTTAAGAATGCTTTTAATCACAGAAAGGGAAACCCCACCATGGTGCAAACAAGAACAATTAGCGCTGTCATCGTTGACAGTCATGAATTGATGCGTAAGGGAATTGTCAGCGCACTCAAACCCTATGAAGACATCGTCATCAGCGGTGAGGCGAGTTGTGGCAAGCAGGCCATCAAGGTTTGCTCGCAAATTCAACCCGATGTTGTGATTGTCGATGTCAAAATGCCAGAAATGGACGGCGCAACCGTTATTCGGTTGATTCAGTATCATCACCCGTCTATTCAAGTGGTTGTCCTGTCTGACTTCAGCACGCCAGACCTGGTTCATGCTGCATTTGAAGCCGGGGCCACCAGCTACATCATGAAGGATGTTTCTTCTGAGGAACTGGTCGATGCCATTCGGGCTACACACATGGGCCGCTCCACCATCGCCCACGAAGTCGCGCAGGTGCTCATCCGCAGGCCAGAACAGGTCATCGAAAACCAGCTTACCTCACGCGAGCAGCAGGTGCTGCGTTTGCTGATGAAGGGTTACAAAAACGGCGAAATCGCTAAAGAGCTTGTCATCACCCTGGCCACCGTGAAAAAGCACGTCCGCAAAGTGCTGATTAAGCTGGGTGTAGAAACGCGCACGCAGGCCGTCGCCTTTGCCTACGAACACGAAATGACGGCGATGATGCAGTAACAAAGGCGAGGGGCGCAGCACGTCGCGCCCCTGGGGGAAGCATCAGCCTTTGACCGCGCCCATCGTAAAGCCCTGCACCAATCGGTCTAAAAACAGGTTGTAGGCCAGCCCAACCGGGATTGCCACAATCACCGCAGCGGCCAGTAGCGATTGCCAGAAGAACACGTCACCCCGCACCAACTCTGTTGGCACGCCCACACTCAGCGTGCGCTGCGACGAGCTAGACACAAACGCCAGCGCATAGATGAACTCATGCAGCGTGAGTGTGAACGTAAACACCACCACCGCGATAATCCCCGGCAGCGACAGCGGCATAATTACCCGTAAAAACGCGCCCACACGGTTATAGCCGTCCACCATCGCCGCCTCTTCTAACTCACGCGGAATCGACTTAAAGAAGCCCATCAGCAGCCACATGCAAAACGGCACCGTAATCGTGGGGTAGACCACAATCAGCGACCACACCGAATTCCGCAGGCCCAGCGCCACCACAATCCGAAACATGGGGATAAACAGCAGCGTCGGCGGTACCAGGTACACCAAAAACACCAGAATCCCGGCCTGTTCGCCCCAGCGCCCGGTTAGGCGGGCCAGCGCATATGCCGCCGGGAGCGACAACGCCAGTGTAATCAGCACCACCATCACGCCCACAAACACCGAATTACGGATGAACACGCCGTAGGGCGTATCAAACAGCAGCAGGTTCAGGTGTTCCATTGTGGGGGGCACATTATAGATGAACGGGTTGCTGGCCTTGCGATAGAGGTCGGCGCTGTCCTTGAATGTGGTGATAATCATGCATATAAACGGCGCAGTGGCAAACGTCGCAAACACGACGATTACACTCCATAGGCTCATGTTCTGCCGTAAGTTTCTTGAGTGCATTAGTTTACCTCCGCACGGTTGGCAAAGCGCAGCGCGACAACCGCCACCGCCAGCAGTACCGGGAACAAAAACAGGGCAATTGCCGCGCCCTGGGCTAAGTTGCCGCCCTCAATCCCCACGAAGTAAGCCCATGTGGGCAGCACTTGCGTGTAGTCAATTGGGCCGCCGCGTGTGAGGATGTAAACCACCGTCATGTCGCCAAATGTGAAAATCGTGCTGAACAGCAGTGAAATCAGCATAATCGGCAAAATCATCGGTAACTTTACCTGGAACAGCGTCCGCCAGAAGCGCGCCCCGTCTACCTGCGCCTGGTCGGTGATGTCCTTCGGAATCGACGTTAACCCCGCCATCAGGATAACGGCGGCTAACGGCGTCATGCGCCACACCTGCACCAAAATCACAGAAAAGCGGGCGAGTTCCGGTTTGCCCAGCCACACCATGTTCCGTGCAGGGCCAAACACCGTCCCCGGCCCCAGCAGGCCGAACACCTCGCGCAGCACCCAGTCAATCGGGCTGAACGCACTGTCGAAAATCCACAGCCAGCCAATTGTGCCCAGCGCAACCGGCGTGGCCCACGGCAAGATGAACAAAAAGCGCACAAACCACTTGCCAGGGAAGCTCTGCGTTAAGACAATCGCCTGGATATTTGCCAGAACAATGATAAATATCTGCGAGACGAACGTGAACAAAAAACTGTTGAACATCGCCCGCTGGAAGGTAGACACCTGCGCCACATTGCGGAAGTTCTTCAGCCCCACCCAGTTCAGGTCGGTGTTGCCCACGTTCACGTCTGACAGGCTGAACAAAATAGCGACCACGAACGGCAACCCCACCAGCGCAATGATGTAAATCACAGCAGGTGCCAGGAACATGATGCCCACAAAGCGCTCGTTGTCTAAAAGCAAGCTGCGCCGGGGGGCCGCAACGGGCGGCTTGACCTCCGTGTTGAAAGTGACATCAGCCATGCGGTTACGCCCTCGCCTTTAGCGGCTCTGGCGGGATAATGCGCCCGCCAGCGTCTTTGTCAAAGTAGCGCATATGCCGCGTGGCCACCCCGAACTCATAGTCGGTGTCCACGTCAATGGGTGTGCCGATGGAACTGGACAGCTTGGCCAGAATGAGGTGGTCGTGGTCTTCTGGCCAGCCGCGCACATGCCCATACAGCAGGCGGTCACTGCCCAGGTACTCCACACGCTTCACGTAATAGGTGAGCGTTTGCACATTGCTTTCGCCGCGAATTTCTTCCTTTGGCACGAAATGCTCTGGCCTAAAGCCCATCTGATAGGCTTCGTGTTCCAGCAGGTTCATACTGGGTGAGCCGAGGAAGGTAGCTACGAACTCGTTTTCCGGCTCATCATAGATGTACTGTGGGGTGCCCACCTGCTGAATTTCCCCGTGCGACATCACCACGATCCTGTCACCCAGGCCCATCGCTTCGATCTGGTCGTGCGTGACGAAAATCGTTGTAATGCCAAGCGCTCGCTGGAAGTCTTTCAGTTCGTCGCGGGCACTGGCCCGCAGCTTGGCGTCCAGGTTAGAAAGGGGTTCATCTAGCAGCAGCACGGTGGGTTCGGTGACGAGTGCCCGCGCAATGGCCACACGCTGCCGCTCACCGCCCGATAGCTGCCGGGGCTTGCGCTTGAGCAGGCGCACGATGTCTACCATTTTGGCGGCTTTTTCCACGCGGGCGGCGCGTTCTTCGCGGCTGAGGTGGCTGAACTGTGCCTTGAGCGGGAAGGCGATGTTGTTGAACACCGTCATGTGCGGGTACAGCGCGTAACTCTGGAAGACCATCGCAATGTTCCGCAGGCGCGGGGGCAACCCGTTCACGTTTTTGCCCGCAATCCAGATTGCGCCGTCGCTGGGCTGCTCTAACCCGGCGATCATCCGCATGGTGGTGGTTTTGCCACACCCTGACGGGCCGAGAATCACCAGAAACTCGCCTGTTTTAATTTCTAAGTTAATGTTGTTGACGGCAGTCACTTCGCCAAAGCGTTTGCTGACGTTTCGGACTTCGACGACACTCATAGTGTTTAACCCGTAGACATAATGGACATAAATAGGTATTCGGAGCTTCAAGCGGGTGGTGTGGTGTCACAGGTCTGCGCTGATGACGAACCTGCAACAGATGAAACGGTCAATTTCCAAAACCGGAAAAGAGGGGGGCGACTGAATCGACCCCCTCAAAGGTTACGACGACCGGCTGTTAGGGGAGTGGGCTACTCGCCGCCGCCCACCAGACCACGATCACGCCAGTCCTGGAAGATCGCTTCCACCCGCTCAGCAGCGTCAGCGGTTGCTTCTTCGGCGGTCTTGTCGCCACGGGCCACTTCCGCGAACATGTTCGGGATGATGTTCTCACCAAAGACCTGGCTGATAGCCGGGTTGGCTACGCCGGGGTAACCCAGGTGGACGCCCCACTCGCTGGCCCCGGCCAGCACTTCCAGCTTATTAGGTGGGTTGGAGCCAAACGGGTCGTTGGCCAGCCACTCCTCCATCTGGCCTTCTGGCACAGAACCGGGGCGGCAGGGGAAGTTGTACAACTCGCTGTTAAAAACCGCATCCTGATAGACAGCGGTGTGATCCAGCAAGAACTGCTTGGCCAGTTCCAATTCTTCGCCCTCAACATACGTCGGGATCACGTAAATCTGCCAGACGTGGCTGGACGCAAACGCACCCGCCGGGCCTTCAAGCGCCGGGGTAAAGCCTACGTTGTCGGCGGCTTCTTCGTCAATCTTTTGCAGGCTGCGGTACGCCGAAATGGAGTTGAGGATGTAGGACAGGTCGCCACTGATGAGGCCCTGATTGTTGCTGGCTGCCGTCCACCCGAACACCTCGTCGGTCATGGTGCGCTCGTACAGTTCCTTGCCGTATTCCAGCGCGGCGATGGTTTCTGGCGAGTTCAGCACCACGTTTTCGTCAGCATCTTGCACGGATGAGCCGTAAGACCACATGATGGCCCGCATAGCCATGTTGCTGTCCAGTTCCGGCGACATGCCGACGCCCATCGGCACACCAAGTTCATCACGGATGCGTGCCCCGCCTTCCAGCAGTTCTTCGTAGGTGGCGGGGCCGTCTGGCAGGCCAACTTCCGTCCACAGGGCAACGTCGTAGTCGCCGGGGTCGGGCACGTAGCCGTGTGTATAGCCATACCACACGTCGGTGCGCGGTAGGTAGCTTGTCGCAGAGCAGGTGGACAGCGTTTCACCGAACATCTCGTCGGCCATTGCATTCACGTCGCTCAGGTCGTGCAGCCCTTCGATGAAGGACGCAGGCGAAAAAATGAGTTCAATGAGGGTGGGGCCTTCACCGGCGTCGATGGCAGCGGCCAGGTTACCCGGCAGTTCGGCCAGCGCAATATGATCGACGGTTACGTCAGCGCCGTTTTCGGTGCCCCAGTTAGCGGCGTACTCATCGAACCACTCGTCGTACAGCGGCACGAAGTGGCTCCACTGAAGGATGCTGAATTCAACATTATCCTGGGCGAAGGCCATCGGAGAAACCGACAGCAGCATAACGGAGGCTAGCAGAACCATAGCGGTTCGGATGCGATACATAGACATCTCCTGTAGCTAGAAAGAAACAAAAGTAGTTTTGGGCGGAAAACACCCTTTTCTTAGGGACATTAGTATAACAGTCATCATATGCTCGACCAAAAATTCTTTCATCAAGCTCCTATATGCTGCTCACATTCTGCGCTCGTGCTGTAATGACTCAGCCCTCACCCCAACCCCTTTTCCAAACGGGCTTGCAGCCCTGGAAGAGGGCGAGTGCGTTATGCCCACGTACACCCGGTGCCTGAGCAGTTACATACCTCCTTGCGGAGAAAGGGAGCTAAGACGATTTTCTAAAGTCCCTTGTGGGCGAGGGAATTTAGGGGGTGAGGGGGCAGAAACCTCGTGCCCACGCTGTCGTGCGCCTATACCGCTTGCGGTCTGCCGCTGATGGATCACTGAATTCAGATTCGCATGATCGGCCATCAGCCCTCCCCTTACTCTCCCTGGTACTTTACACCTACTACAATGGCATTTTGCTGCCCAACGTCTATAATCCATTTGCAAGTTCACCTGTATACGCAAAGGATTCCTGTGGTTCACTTCAAACGATTCATTATCCTGCCCATGCTGGTGCTGATAACGTCAGCGGTGGGGGGGCTTATCGCCGCACAAACCGAAGGCGGCGGCAGCAACGTTGCCATCATTCTGGACGCCAGCGGCTCCATGCAGGCCGCTTTGGGCAGTTCTACACGCATTGACGTTGCCCGTGAGGCTGTGATTACAACCGCAGGCCAACTGCCACCCACCACCAACGCCTCCCTGTGGGCCTATGGCCACCGGCTGCCCCAGGATGACCCTGCCGCCTCTTGCCAGGACATTGAGCAAGTTATCCCATTGAGCGCTGTTGAAATTGACGGGTTTACCAACACCGTTCGCAACCTGAATGCCATCGGCTATACGCCCATTAGCGATACCTTACAACAGGTCGCCGCTGCCTTCCCCCAGGATGGTAGACCGCGTACCGTCGTATTAATCTCTGACGGTGAAGAAACGTGTGCCGGTGACCCGTGTGCAGTCGCCCGCGACCTGAAGGATAACAACGTTGATCTGGTGATTAACGCGGTGGGCTTTGCCGCTGATGCCGCCACCCGTGAGCAGTTACAGTGCATCGCGCAGGTGACGGGCGGGGTGTATTACGACGCCCAGGACGCCGACCAACTCGCCGCCTCTTTAGAAGCTGCCGCCCTCACGCCCGATGGCAGCGTGCGCATTGTAGACCCAGCAGGCCCCCCCCTCCCGGATGTACCCTTTACCCTCACCAATGCCGAAACGGGTGAATCGCTGGGCAACTTTGTGGGCGGGGGCAGCGTGCCCGCCGGGGCTTACAATGCGGAAGTGCGCCTGCAAGAGCTGACCGTCCAGGCTGTCACCGTTACCGCAGACGAAACCACCGATATTGTGGTAAACCCCATCCCTATCGGCGGGGTGCAGCTCGTCAACCCGGACGGGACCCCGGTCGAAGATGTGCGTTTTACGCTGACTGACGCAGCAGGCGTTTACGTGGGCGCGTACATCGGCAGTGGCCAGGTCCCAACGGGCGACTATTCTGCACAGGTCTTCACCATCATTCCGTCAACAGCCACCGTCACCGTTGTTGAGGGGGAAGTCGCAGAAATCGTCATCAATACAGAGACGGGCACCATCCGGTTGGTAGACGAGGCCACCGGCAGCGTGCTGGAAGCGCCGCTTTTTGAAGTCACGACGGCTGACGGCGAATACCTGGGCGCACACCGGGGCACGTTTGATGTGCCGCCCGGCGACTACACCGTGCGCGTTCGCTGGATCATCCCGTTTGAAACTGCCGTGACGGTACCCCCCGGTGAGGTCGCTGATGTGCTGTTAAATACCGCTGTGGGCACGCTGCAACTGGTTGACGGCAGCGGCACCCTCATCACAGATATTGGCTTTGAAGTGACCGCAACCGCGTCCAGCCAATACCTGGGGACGCAGTTTGAGCCGTTCCAGGTGCCCCCCGGTGCCTACAGTGTGGTGGTGCGTGGCAACGATACGATTGAGCGCTTCACCATCCCGGTAACTGTAGTTGAAGACACGATTACCACAATCAACGTAAATGCTCAGTCCACAAATAACCCTGGCTAACCCCTGCACTGCAAATGGGCGATCCCACCGGGTCGCCCGCAATCTGTTGCCTGAACTGGCGCACACCCCCGGCCTGTGGCATAACTGACCCCAACATGAACGCCACAGGGCGGATAGGGCTTGCCCTGTCCCTACACAGCTATGTCTACCTCACCTGACCCCACCACCAACTTCAACCGCCCGCCGCGCCAGCAGTTCCCGGCCCTGCCCCCGGAAGAAATCGCCATCCCCAACCCGCCCACGCCGTCGCCGCCCCCCTCGGCCAACTGGCTGATTAGCGCCCTGCCTGTGATGGGCATTGGCGTGCTGGCCGTCTTCTACGTGTGGCGGGCGGTGGCCGTCCCCGGCAGCAGTGCCTTGTTCGCGCTGCCGCTGTTCATCCTGGCGATCTTCGCGGTGGGCGGCACCGTCGCGGCGAACCGCTGGCGCATCCGCGACCACGAACGCGGGGCACGCCGCACCCTGCGCGACTACATTCGCGCCCTGGAAAAAAAACGGGCACGGCTTCAGGCGGCGCACACCGCCCAACGGGGCATCTTAGAGACGATTTTTCCGCACGCGGCGACGGGCCTCGACCGCGCCCTGCGCCGCGACAGCAGCCTGTGGGAGCGCCGCCCCGCCGATGAGGACTTTATGGTGGTGCGTGTCGGCATCGGGGATGTGCCGACGCCAGTTCAGGTCACCACGCCCGACCCGGACGCGGCCAGCCCGGAAATTGAGCGGGCGCTGCTGCTAGCCGATACCTACCGCGTGCTGCGGGACGCGCCGGTTGTGTTCTCCCTGGCCGGTCACTTTGCAGCGGGCGTCACCGGGCGGCGCGATTTAGCCGTTGCCGCCCTGCGAGCGATGGTGTGCCACATCGCGCTTACCCACGCCCCCGCCGACCTCCGCCTCTATATAATTGCGCCGCGTTCCAGTGTGGATGATTGGGACTGGCTGGCGTGGCTGCCCCACGTCCGCAACGACGACGGGCGCGACAATCTTGCCTTTGACGCGGTGGCGGCGCGGTTCTTGTTGGGTGGCCTGAGTCAGATTATCGACATGCGCCGCGAGAACCCCACCCTGTCCCGGTTGCCGCACCTGCTTGTCATCTTCGATGACCCGCACCTGGCCGAGAGCGAATCGGTGTACACATCGCTCATGCGCCAGGGCGCGGAGATTGGCACGTCGGTGCTGTGCCTATCCGCCAGCTACAGCGATGTGCCCGGTGAGTGTTCTGTGGTGACGGAAATCTATAACAACGGCGCGTTCCGGGTGAGTTTTGCAGGCACATCAACCGTCATGCGCGGCGACACAGTAGACACGCTCAGTGTGACGGACGCTGACCACATCGCACGCGGGCTGGCGTCCGTGTCTGTGCGGGAGGCGGGCACCAGCGGGCGGATTCCGCGCCGGGTGAACTTTCTTGATCTGTATGGGCTGCGCCGCGCCGACGACCTGCCTATACTGCTGCGCCGCGCCTGGAACCGGGACATTGAAGACGGTGTACTGCCGCATCCGGTGCCGGTGGGCCGCGAAAGCCTGACCACAAACACCTATCTGCTGTTAGACGAAAACCATCACGGGCCGCATGGCGTGCTGGCGGGCACCACAGGCAGCGGCAAAAGCGAACTGCTGCAAACGCTGGTGTGCGCCCTCGCCATCGAACACGACCCGCGCCTTGTCAACTTCCTGCTGATTGACTTCAAGGGCGGCAGCACCTTCAACGAGTTCGCCGCGCTGCCCCACACCGTCGGCATGGTCACCAACCTGGACGGCTCACTCGTGGAGCGGGCACTTGAAGCACTCAAGGCGGAAATCCAGTGGCGGCAGCAGTTCCTCAAGGGGATGAACGCCCGCGACATCACCCAATATTATCGCTACAGCATCCCCACGCCCGCCGCGTTAGCCGATGGGGGCATCACGCCGCTGCCGCACCTGTTCATCATCGTGGACGAGTTCGCGCAGCTTGCCAAAGAAATGCCGGACTTCCTGTATGAGTTGGTGCGGACGGCGCAGGTGGGGCGCAGCCTGGGCCTGCATCTGATACTGGGCACGCAAAGCCCGATGGACGTGATTACTGACGAGATGAACGCCAACCTGCAATTTCGCATATGCCTGCGGGTGCAAAACGCCGAAGCCAGCCGCGCCATGCTCCGCCGCCCGGATGCCGCCTACCTGCCGCCGGGATTTGCCGGACGTGGTTACTTCATGGTGGGGGAGCGCGGCGTGTACAAACAGTTCCAAACGGCCTACGCGGGCGGCGACTACCAGGGCGAGAACGCCACCGACGAACCCGCGCTGCTGGAACTGGTCACGGCTGACGGTGAAACCGTTAATCTGCTGGCGGAGGTCAACCCAACACGCACTGTCGCACCCGCTGCCAATGGCGGCGTCCCCGCAGATGCCGACCCGTACACCACCGCCGCCGCCGTCGTAGCCAGCGTGCGCGACTATGCTCAGCGTATCAATCTGCCAGACATGCCGCCGCTGCTGCTGCCCCCGCTAAACGCCCCGATCACGCTGGAAGATGTGCTGGTACTCATTGACAAAGGCGGCTGGGACGGGGCTGTGTGGCGGGCACCCGGCACCGACGAGCGCGGCCATGCGGTCAGGTTGGGCAGTGCGCCTGTGGGCCTTGTGGATGATGTGACGAACCGCGAGCAATACCCGCTGTGGGTTCATTTACACAGTGACCAGGACGGCGACCGCAGCGGGCATCTGATGGTGGTGGGCGGCCCTGGCACTGGCAAAACAACCTTGCTGCACACCCTCGCGCTGAGTTTGGCGCTGCTGCACCCGCCGCACAAGCTGCACCTGTACATTTTGAACTTCACCGGGGGGCAGCTTAATGGGTTGGGTCACTTGCCCCACGCCGAGCGCGTTGTTCACGGCACGGAGGGGGAGCGGGTGCGGCGGTTGTTCGGGCGGCTGCTCAAAACGCTGGACGAACGCCAGACTGCCCGCCGCCACACGCTTGAACCCGCGATTGTGCTGTTTGTGGATCAGTATGAGCAGCTACGCGATGCGTACTATGACCAGCACCTCCCGGAGTTCGAGCGGCTGGTACACGAAGGGCGCAGCGCGGGTATCTATGTCGTGTTTACGGCCAGCACAACCAGCGCCGTGCCAGATAGAACCCGGTCACTGGTGCAGCAGCGGGTTGCGCTGCGGCTGGCCAGCGGCAGCGATTATCTGAACGTGGTAGGGCAGGTCAACGCGGAGGTTAACCGCCAGATGCCCCCCGGACGCGGCTTTGTGGCGGGGTCGCCGCCGCTGCTGTGCCAGATCAGCCTGCCTGTGATGGGTGCTGCCGTCAGTGTGGCCGCCGACCGCAGCACGCAGCGCCTCGTGAACGACTTACGCCAGGGCGCGGCCCGCCTGGGCCAGATGCAAAGCCCCGCCCCGCTGACCGAACTCCCGGCGACAATTTTGCTGGAGACGCTGCCATCGTCGCTGTGTGCGGGGGGCCTTTGCACCACGCTGGGGCAGGTGGACGACGACGCGCTCAGCGACTTTGTGCTGGACTGGGACGACGCCGGGCCGCACTTCATCGTGACGGGGCCACCCGCCAGCGGCAAAACGAACCTGCTGCGGGCGGCGGTGCTGGCGGCGGCATCCAGCTACAGCCCCCAGCAGCTACGCATCTTGCTCGTGGACTTCAGCGGGCGCAGTCTGCGCGAGGTGGAGCCGCTCAAGCATGTGGTGGCCCGCGTGACCAACGCGCTTGACATGGAAGCGCACCTTGACCCGCTCGAACGAGCGCTTCGGGCGGGCGGGGGGCGCGTGATGGTGGTGATTGACGACTACGAAATCGCGGCGGATGTGATGAGCATGAACCTGGACATGCTGCGGGTGCTGCGCGACCACGCCCGCCTGCACGACGACGGCACGCTGCATATGTGGGTGGCGGGCTACCTGGAGCGCATTGGCGACCCGCTCATCAAGCAACTGCTGCTGCGCCGGACGGGGTTTGCGCTGCGCGAACGCGAGGCGCTGCACAACCTCAATGTGCGGGTGGCCACCCTGCCCAACGACGCCATGCCCCCCGGACGGGCCTACTTTGCGCGTCACAATGCGGTGCAGGTGGTGCAAACCGCGCTGGTGGATGACCCGGCGCATCTGGTGCGATATGTGAATGAGGCCATCTGGCCGGACGCAGCCCCGGCAGCGTGGCCAGATGACGGGCGGCGGCTGGACGCAGGCGTAGATGACGGCGAGCGCGGCGGGTCGCTGGACATCGACACGGCGGGACTGATTGCCGATTTGCTGGGGGACGACGGGGAGTAGGTGCGTGTGCCAG
>DAOTTY010000190.1:0-5305 GCA_034437575.1 Anaerolineae bacterium
CCCTTATACAGACGCTATGTTATGCTGTGTAAATGTGCAAAGTCGAGCTAAGGTAGGGTATCACAGGGTAGTTGTGATGACCTTAGTGAACATTTATGGACTTTCATGGCACAAATCACAACATATTTGTGAATTTGTGTAATAAATTGTAGCCCGCTAGATACCTGTTATGACCCCTTGTTATCCGAATGACGTAGGGGTACCTGAGTAGTTACGTGGCGGCGAAGCCGTCGGGGGGCAAGCTGAGTTGTTACCCGTTTTGTTTTGTCGGAGTGGTCCGGCTCAAAAACGAGTGGAACGACAGCAAAACATACGGGAATCACCCTGCATGGGCCACCCCATAAAATCACGTCCGCGTTTGGGATATATCACGCTGTTTTTGGGATATATCTCAAGTCGGGCCGCCCTTTTTCCCAAATTATCCCAAATAGACCCACATCACGGCGACGATTCCAGGCAGCTTGGCAGCGCGTTAATGTCCTTTTCCCAGTTGCGCCCATAAAATGCCAGGTACTCGCCCACATGGCTGCTCCAGTAGTCCTCGTTGTGGCCACCCGTCGGGAAGATGTCGTAGTCGTGGGCAATTTGCCGCTGCGTTAGGCGCGTGGAAAACGTCTGTAATTCCGCCCCCACCGGGTCTTCCGCGCCGTTGTCCACATAAATACGGAGGTCGGTTGCGTCCAGCGTGGCGGCGTTACGGGCTAAATCCAGCGGGTTATATGACGGCGGCACACTGACAATATCCAGCGCAGCGCTGTGGCCCCCCACAATCCCGAACACATCCGGGTGGCGCAGGGCCACACTCATCGCCCAAAAGCCGCCCCGGCTGATGCCCCCAATAGCGCGGTGGTCTGCATTGCTGATGGTGCAGAAGTCGCGGTCTGTAGGGGGCACCAGTTCTTCCAGCAGCACAGACTCATACGATGGGTCTGGCGGGAACTGGTTCAGGTTGCCGATGTTGCCCATATACGGCATGACCAGAATCATCGGGCCGAGCGTTTCCAGGCGCATGGCCTGCTCTAGCGCGTCAATCGCACCGATGTTCTCCCACTGCTGCTCGCGGAAGCTGGCCCCGTGCAGCAAATACGTCACCGGGAAGCGCTTCTGCGATTCCACGTAGCAGGGCGGCAGGTACACCCGGTAGCGCAGGTTCTCGTTAACGATGTCGCTGGGGTTGGTGGTGATGTCTTCCATGCGCCCGCCTTCGGTCATGCAGGGCATGGGCGTGGGCGTGAGCGTGGCGACAGGTGTGGGCGTTTGCGACGGCGTGGGCGTGAACGTGGGCGTGACGGTGGGCGGCGGTGTGTTGCTGGGGATGGCGGTCACGACGATCACCTGGGGGGTGGCCAGCGGGACGGCCATTGGTTCACAGGCGGCCAGCAGGGCGGCCAACAGCACCCAGCCCGGCAGAAGGTATCGGTTCATGCGCGTAGATGCTTTTCTTTCAGATGGGTGGGATTCATCCCCGGCATTTTAGCACCGCTGCCCTAATTGCACAGGGGATGTTGGCCTGTGCTACCCCAGCGCCCCCCGGATGGCGTGCAGCATTTGCAGCGCGGTCAGGTTGCGCATGGTGAAGCCGTATTGCAGGTTATCCCCGGTGAAGTCCACCGCGCCACGATACCAACTTGACGGCGCGTTGGGATGGGTGCGGTCTGTCGTCAGGCCGTTGTTGGGCAGCGGGTCAATCGCAGCGGCGTAGTCCCACAGGGGTACCTGATTTTGGGCGGCCAGTTGGCGCAGCGCCGTGTTATACACCTGGACGTTTTCCGTGTTGCCGCGCCGGTCGTGCAGTGTGCTAATCACCGGAATGACGCCCTTTTCGACGGAGGTGTCGATAATGCGCTGCATGTTGGTGATGTAGTCCTCGACGGACAGGTACGTGACCTCGTTGTTACCGATCATAATGAGCGCGACGGTGGGCTTGCTCAACCGGAACTCGCAGCGCAGCGGGCTTTCGTCCGCTTCGCACAGGCCGCCATTGGCGTAAGCCGGGTTGGTGACGGCTGCCGCCGTCCAGCCGATGCCCGCCGCGAGCGACTGGTTGTTAAACGAGTTACCCGTCCGCAGCGGCACCGCACTGTAGTCGTCAATCACGCCTTGCAGGTAGCCGAACCGGTCACCAAGCTGGGTGTGGCCGTCGCCCACTGGCCCCAAAAAGTTGGATGTAACGGTGGAGCTGTCCCCGACTTTGGTGAACACATTCGGGCGGTAGCCGTTGCTCAGCCCGGTCTGGTAGATGCCGCGCATCTTGCCCACCACGCCACCGGGCAGCGCAGGCACCCCCGGCACAGGATAAGTTACAGGCGCGGCGGCGGGCGCTTCGGTGGGTGGGGGGGTATCTTGAGCGGCGGCAGGGATGACGATTATCAGCAGCAGGGCAACCACAGCAAACAGACGCATACGTTATAAACTCCATCGCAATTGATCGGTATGCAAATATGATGGCACAACCCGCCCCAACGGGCCAGCGTCAGCGCACGGCCCCCTGGACTGCCGCCAGCATTTGCAGCGCGGTCAGGTTGCGGATGGGGTAGCCGTACTGGAGGTTATCTGGCGTGAAGTGGGCCGGGTTATCACGGATGACCGGGTGGAGGCCATCGGCGCTGATGCCCCCCTGCGGCAAGTCGTCCAGTGCAGCGTGATAGTCCCACAGGGGGATGTGGTTCTGCTGCGCGAGTTCCCGCAGCGCCAGGTTAAACACATTAACCACCTCTTGCCGCTCAGGTTGATCCGGGATGGTGCTAATCACCGGAATCACACCCATTGCAGCGGATGCGTCGATAACCTGCTGTATGGCCTCGGTGTATTCTACGCGAGTCAGGAAGGTCGCGTCGTTGGTGCCCAGCATAATCAGCGCGACAGACGGCTTTGCGATGCGGTACTCGCACACCAACGGGGACTCGTCCGGTTGACAGACGGCTTTGTTGGCAAAGTCCGGGTTGAGTACCGCCGGGGCAGACCAGCCCACCCCTGCTGCCAGTGAGCGGCGGTTGAACGGGTTGCCGGACGGCACCTGCCCGCCGCCGTAGTGGTCAATGACGGATTGCAGGCTGCCATAGCTGCCCAGGTCATATTCATCGTTGCCAATCGGCGTGAGGAACTGCTCCGTCACAGTGATGCTGTCGCCCACTTTGGCGAACACATCCGGTTGGTTGCCCAGTGCCCGCCCTTCGCGGTAGATGGCGCGGATGTTGCGCGTCACACTGTTGGGGAGCGTGCTGCCCCTTGGGGCGGCGAACAGGTACACCAGCAGCACGACGATTCCGATAATGACCACACCCAGCACGGCCCACAGCCCGATCACCAGCCACCACGCCCGCCGCCCCCCTGTGGGCAAAAAACGCTTCATCACGAACCGTCAGCGGGTTGGGCGGCGGGCCGCCACACCGGGAAGGCGTAAGTCACGATGTCGTCGGCTTCCAGCAGCGCCAACGCCTTGCTGCCATCTGCCGCACTGACCGCGAGATCACAGTTTTGCAGCGTGTTGGGTGGCTCACAGCGGGCATAGGCAAGTTGGCCACCATCCGGGCTGTAGCTGGCGTTGCGCTCGAACACATCCAGCGTGAGCGAGAGGTTGGTCACACGGTCGCGCCCCACCGTAACCGCGAGGATGTCACTGCGGCCACTGGCCATGCTGCCATCTGGCCTGTTGCCGAAGAAATCCGCAATAACGACAAGCTGCTCGCCATTTGGGTGCCACGCGGGGGTAAACGTGCCGCCGATAATGCCCTCACCGACCTCACGCGGGCTGCTGCCGTCCGCCGCCGCGACGGTCAAGCCCTGGCCGCTGGCCGTAGGCCCCTCCACATAGGCCAGCAGTGCCCCGTCCGGGCTGAAGGCCGGGCTGCTGATGGTGTTCGGGTGGGTGAAGTACAGGTCGGGTTCGGGGCTGTCTGCGGTCATGTCCAGGCGATAGGTCACATTATCGTCAATGTAGATCAGGAACGCACCGCCGGGGTGCCACGTCACGAAACACGCATCCGTCAGGCCGGTGACCAGCGCCCCGCCCTGCCCCGTTTCGATGTTCAGCTGCACCAGCGCCCGCCGCGCACTGTCGATAAAGGTCAGGCTGCTGCCGTCGGGGCTGAAGGCCATTTGCCCCACCGGGCAGTCCGTCACGCCGGTAGACAGCCGCCGGGGGTTGGTGCCGTCCGCGTTGATGAGGTAAACGCCGCTGTTATCGCCATTGGCGCTGTTCAGGTCGTACTGCATGTAGGCAATCTGGGCGGGGGCGTCCGGCTGGGCGTGGAGTGTGGCGGCGGGCAGCAGGGCCGCCAGGATGAACGTGAGAGCGATGGGGCGCATTAAGGCCGTCCTTCTGATTACTCGTGCTTGCCTGCCAAGCGCTTGAGTGAGCGGTTTTGCGATACAATTTCCATGATGCGGCGATGCTCTGCAAATACCACCAGCGTATGCCCGCCGTCCACGCAGATGTCACCTTCCGGGTGGACGACCATTTCGCCATCGTGGCCGTGCAGCACGATGTCCATTTCGTATTCGTCTTGCAGGGCGTCGATGGTTTTGCCATCAAACGCGGAGCCTGCTTCTACATCCAGCCGGATCATGCTGTATTCTACGCTGTTGATGATGAGCGTTTGCGTAATCTCGATGCCGACGGCAGCCCCGGCAAACGCCGGGGCAGACAGGTCTGATGAGCTAAGGGTGGCCTGCACGCCCATAAAGCGGTTCAACTGTTTGGCAAACTGCGGGTCGTACATGCGGCACACAATGCGAATATCCGGGTTAATGTCACGCACCCGCATAATGACTTCCAGGTTCACATGGTCTTTGGAGGTGGCCACCACCAGTGAGGCTGCTTTGCGAATGCCCGCCTTTTCCAGCACGTCAATGCTGCGGGCATCCCCAATGATGGACGGCACGTTCAGGCTGTTAAGGCGGGCATCCAACTCTTCGGAAATGGCGTGGTCAATAGCGGTGACTTCAAAGCCCATTGCAACGAGGGTATTCATTACGCGCTCGCCCACATGCCCCATCCCCACGATGATAATGTGATTACGATAGGTTGCGGCCACAGCTTCCTCCCAGGCATCACGCCGGTTACTCCGGTTAAAAAACAAACGCACAAAATCTACCGCGCCCTGCCCGATGACATACACCGCCAGTACGGGCATGGCATACCAAAACACAATTAGCCCCCATTCCTTGGGGATGTCGTGGACGGGTTCCAGTACCATCAACGCTACCATCATCCAGGGCAGGTCTAAGTAGGCAATGCGCGGTAGGTCCGGGTGGTAGAAGTGATAAATTTCGCCGTACAGCCAGCCCCCGCCCAACGTCGTTA
>DAOTTY010000191.1:0-2967 GCA_034437575.1 Anaerolineae bacterium
TAAGGGGATTGCCAAATCCCCGTTGCTAGTGGCGCAGCGTCATTGTGTCCCTAAATGTGGCTCGGATTGCCAAATCCGAGCCGAGCGCCATGCAAAATCCCAGAGAACCAATTTTGAAGGAAATTATGCAGCCAATTGTCATTTTCGGCAAGTTGGACTTGACTCGAATGTTAAATTTGTCAGTCAATCAGGGTGGGTGGTGTAAACCGCGTCTGCCTCCAAGCCGACGGAGATCCAGGACGGCGTCAGGCTCAGCTCAAAGCCCGGATGGAGGACGGTCAGTGTGACCTGGGCGGTGTGAACTCGGCTCTCGGCCGTCCCGGTGATGGTAAGGGTATACACGCCCCTGGGCGTGTCCGGTGCGGTGGTGATGGTCAGCCAGGCCGTGGCGGTGGGCGTGACCGGGTTGGCGCTCCACACGTGGGTGCTCGTAGGCGGCAGGCCTGCGACGGCTAGGGTCACGCTCTCTGAGAATCCGCCCACCTCTGTGACGTGGGTGGTGAAACGCACGCTGTCCCCAAACGCCACAGACTCTCGGGACGGGTCCAGGTGGAGCTCAAAGTCCGGTTCGGCGACGTGCAGCACAGTCTGAGCGGTGTGGGCCAGACTGCCTGCCGTCCCGGTGATGGTCAACGTGTAAACACCACCGGGCGTATCGGGGGTCGTCGTGATCGTCAACGGCACACTGACCGTCGGCGTGACCGGGTTGGCCGCCCACTCGTAGGTAGTGTCAGTTGGCAATCCCCCGATGTCCAGCGCCACGCTGGCGGTGAATCCATCTGTCGCGGTGAGGTGGGTGGTATAACTCGCGTCTTGGCCGCTCCAAACCGACTGAGAAGGAGGATGCAGGGACATCTCGAAGTCGGGCTGCAAAACGCGCAACGTGACCGTCGTCGTCTGCACCAGGCTGGCCGCCGTGCCGGTGATGGTGAGCGTGTACGCGCCGCGAGGGGTGCTGGGAGTGCTCGTGATGGTCAGCAGTGTGCTGGTCGTCGGCGTGACCGGGCTGGCGCTCCAGGTGTGGGATGCGCCGGGCGGCAGACCCGCAACGTCCAGAGAGACACTTTCCGAAAAACCGTCTGTGGCGGTGAGGTAGAGTATCGAGGATGAAGACGCACTTTGTCCAGATACGACAGCCTGGACATTGGGCACGATGGTCAGGGTGAAATGGGGCAATTGTTTGTACGAGATAATCAGGTGGGGGGGATAAACCGTCTCGCTGGTGGCAAAGGCGCGCCATTTGTTGGATGCATCGGGATTGAGGAGAACGAGCCCGTAATTGGGATGAGCGCCCGCTACCCAGCGTTGAACGAGATCGGTTACGTCGAATGGATACCACGTCCCACTGCCGTGTGCTACCCAGGTGGGCGTGTAGGATTCTGTGTAGGAAGGCGGACTGGTCCAGGTCACGGTGTCCACGGCCCAGGGGGATGAGATTCGATGTGGCGTGATGGGCACGCTGTGGCCTGGATAATCGTAGGAACCACTCAGGAAGAGCCACAGTGTGGCGCTGTGAACCGTGGCTTGTGTCGAAATACTCGCCAGGTTGAAGCGGACGAGGCTGTACAGGGATTGCCCATCGGGGTCCAGGCAGGTGTCGTAACCCACCCGCATCTCCAGCTCGTCGCCACAATTCGCCGTTGGGTAGCCCTCGGTAATCACCGTATCGGCCAGCGCCGTGATGATGCGAGTGCGGCTGACTGCAGCGGACGGGGACAACGGCGCGAAGGGCAGGCCTGACGCGGCAGCGTCGGGACGATCCAATGCGAATTGGAGCAAAGTGGGAGCCGGGGGCGGTGGAAGGGGTGGAGAAATGATGGGCACGTCGTCGTTGCGCTGACCAGAGGCCCGCGCGCCAAACAGTAAGACACCAATTGCGATGAATACACATGCCAGAGCGATTTTCCGCCATTTGTCTCGGTTCATCTCGTCCCCCTTTGCAGCGTGTGATCGTTCTTCGCTATACCCGTCCCAAAATCACATCAATTCCACATCATCAAAGCACAATGTCCCCACTGTGTGGTCAAACACCGCCCTAGCAAGCCCAACTTTGGCGGGAACCACTGCGCTTTCTTCGTCAAAGGCAGCGCGCGCCAATGGACTCTATCCACCTGACCTGGGGCGGGAAGCTGCTGAAATTGGGAATCCGGGTCAGCCCCATGTGGCAGCATCGTTGCGTGACTTGACAACACTGGCGCGGGCCGGTGATCGTGGCCATAGCAAAGTCTTGGCCTGGATTTCTCGAACGTTCATATCCAAAGTGTACCCTCTCCCCCACCCAATGTCAAACACCGCCCGTGCCAAAGGGTCTGCCCTCGTCTCGATCCCTTGGCTCTCTTCAAAGGAAAACGAAGAGAACACCGATCAAGCAATGACCAGCAACGGCGCGCGCTCCCCCCGGTGGAGGGCAAGGCGGGGCAGCGATGAAAGAAACAGCGATGGAAAGCATCGGTGACACGCCAATGGCAGAAACACTGCAACCTCACCGCCTGCCTGTGCCTCGGCAGATAGGAAGATGCCTGGTCGCTTGCGGGGTGGCGGTGAGCGTGGGGGAAGGCGGCGTGTGGAAACAACAGTGGAAACAGCGGTGATGATCCACGGGCGGACGCATTGCAAAACGATGAAACGCCCTCGTCTCGATCCCTTGTCTCTCATCCAACGAAGAGAACGTTGGGTAAGCAATGGCCATCAACGGCGCACGCTCCCCTCGGTGGAGAGCAAGGCGAAAACATCGGTGCAAAACATCAACGACGCTCCAATGGCAGAAACACTGCAACCTCACCGCCTGCCTGTGCCTCGGCAGACAGGAAGATCCCTGGTCAGCTACGGGTTAGCGGGCGTGGGGGAAGGCGGGGAGTGGAAACAACGGTGATGATCCAAGGGCGGACGCACCAGCGCACCACGCCCAGACGTTGCCCGCCATATCCGCCAGCTGCAGGGGCTGTCCCCTACTGCCCCACCGCCGTC
>DAOTTY010000192.1:0-3255 GCA_034437575.1 Anaerolineae bacterium
GCTTACAGCCACAGTGATAGCCAGTATCCCAAGGCAAATCAGTTTGACTATCAATGCGTAGACATTCATCTGTTGCCAACCCTTCCAGGACTATCGGACGTTTACCCAATAATGACATACAACAACGACTGGGTAGAGTTGGAATATTGGTAGGCTTGAACAGGTTAGGCTACAGCTTCCAAGAGGACTGAATAAAAGACATGCTGCCAAATTCTAGCAGATTGTTGTGAAATTTATAAATTTCACAACCAAACAATAGTTAGTTGCTATGGTAGCTATGCACTACAGCGGTGAGTAGTCGTCACTGACGGGCTTTTCATCGCTCACAGCCACCGGGATGCCCGGCAGCGGACGGAATTCAAGGTCTTTAGATTGCTGGCTTGCCTTCGATTGGCTTTCTATCGTCAGGTCGAACTCTTCGAGGTCTGTTTGTGGGTCCCACACCTGCACAACAATGCGCCGCGTAATACCTAACTCACTGCCTATCGGAACGCTGACTGTGCGGCCCGTTTCCACCCGCTCACCGTTAATGAAGGTGCCGTTTTTGCTGTTCATATCGCGCACAGCGTACTCGCCATTTTCAGTGATGAGGCGGCAGTGGCGTGGGCTAATGTAGGGCGAATCCACCACCCAGTCAGCCTCTGGCGAGCGGCCAATGATGAACTCTGCCGAGCGCACTTCAACCAGCCGGGATGTGAGGTTTTCGATAGCATCTTCGCCATAGCGGATAACCAAACGGGCAAAAACACCGAAGTTGGGGTCAACCTCTTCTTCCTCTACCTCCGGCTGTAGCTGGATGATTTCATCCTGGGGCACCTGCGGCGAAGCAGGTATACCGTCAATCACCTCTTCCGGCTCTTGTGGCAGCAGCGCCCCCTCACGGGCCAGCCGGTACACACGCACTGTGCGCGAAATCGCCAGCACCAGCATAACGATAAGTACAGCGAAAATCAGAAATAACAGCGCAATCGTCGCAGCAGTGAGGCTGCCCCCTGCCGAGTTATCTCCATCCGCTGCGTTTTGATTACCAAACCCTAGCACAGCCACAACCACGTTTTCCCCACCGGCAGGTGCTTCGGTTGCCGGGGGCACGGTAGGAGCAGGCGTGGGTGTGGGCAGCGGGGGCGCGGCCAACACTGTCACAGAACCGCTCTGGCTTACGGCAGTGGTGCGGCCTGTGACATCTTCCACGCGCACAGTGAGTTCAACGGGGGTGATCGCATCTGGCGAGCGATAATCAGCCAAGTCCCATTCCAGTTGCAACCGCCCATTGCTATCCAGGCGGGTGGTTTGCAGCGTGGATTTTTGAATCTGGTCGGTGTCTGTTTGCACGATGGTGAGCCGTACCAGTGACAATGGGCGCTCGATGCCATCCGGGTAACTCACCTGCACCGTAAGGGGCTGCACAGTTTCTTCACCAAAGGTAACGGCCAGCGTTTCAGGGTCACGACCTGGCACCAGCACAGGGTTAAACTGATTCGGGTTGACAAATGTGAGGCGCACGGGCTGGAAGACAACATCGTAAGCGTAGGGGGTTTCGACAACCGTATCATCTGGCCGGGTAACCGACAGCGTGACCCGGCGCGGGTTCACAAACGAGCCGCTGGTGCTGCGATAGCCATAGGTATACACCACGCGGCTCGCCTGGATGACATCGTACAGCACACGTAGTTCACCCACAGCAGCGCTGGTATCGTCCAAAACCAGATCACCCGCTTCATTATCCACATAAAGGCCACCGCCCCGCTCAGCCAGTTGGCGCATGGCCGTCGTTGTCCGATTAATTTGCGTTTGCACCACATGATAAGGAATGCCCTCATCAGCAAAGGGCAGCGTGTTGTTACCCCGATCAGGAAAGGGAAGGAACGTACCAACGTGAATGACATGGGCACCCATACCGGGGTTGGCGTCACGCTTGCTTAACAGGTCGTTGAGTACGGTTAGCAGTGTATCATCCAAAGAGTAGGCGACAGGCTGCGTTTCCAGGGCTTCAATGAAAGCCAGCGCCCCCTCACGGGACTCAACGGGCGTCACTACCGGGATTTCCTCACTGCCCGCCAATACATAAAACGTCACATCATCACCGGGTTGGTACACATACGTGAAGTAAGACCGCAGCGTCTCTCGCACGAGTGCCGCATCGGTGCCCTGGCTTAAATCCACCACGAAGGCCAGCGCATAGCTGCCACTTTCATCACTGTTGAGCGTCACATCAGTGGTGGCTTCGCTCACACTGACCTGTGCCGCACTCAAATCCCGCACACCATAGCCGTCAGCATCACGCACAGTGAAATCAAACGTGACGACGGCCCCGCCTGTGCTGGTGATTTCATCCGTGATAATGGTCACATCCCCAGTTCGGGTTGCGTTGTCCTGGGCGTGTGCCAGCAGTGCTACGGTACCGATAATTGCAACGGTCAGAAATCGTGTAAGAATAACTGTGATCCGCCTGCTCATGTTGTGTCGTCCTGAGTGTGCGCTGTGGTACTTCCATTGTAGCCCCGTTGAGGGAGATTGCACAAAAGCCCAGTCAGTAGGGGGTGTATCTCAATATTTTGGCAGAAACAGTTGCCCTCTGCTTTCCCAGCTTCTGTAGCTTACACAACTTAATACACACAAAGTGGATTGGCGAATCGGCCTACTATAAGGTTGCAATATGAAGTAATATGCGTAAGGCTGAAGGACATTTACGAGATATTACATTTCAAAGCCATCACTTACCGTAGAATGGTGATCTGTTTACTTCGTAATGGTAACTTTTAACTGAAAACAAAACGCCCTTACGTGAAAACTCAGGTGCCAATCGCATCTTACGGTGTCTCACCCGCCCTCACCAGAATACACATAGTAACCAGGATGCCCTTTAATGAGCCTACGTGGTGATCGCATTACCCGCCTGCGACGCGAAAAAGGATACACCCAGTCCCAACTGGCCCAGCGGCTAAACGTGGGCCAAAACCAGGTATCCCGCTATGAGCATGGGGCCTACAATCCCTCCCTGGAAACCCTGGTCAAAATGGCTAATGAACTGGATACCACAACAGACTACCTGTTAGGGGTTTCTAACCGGCCCCAGCGTGACGCCGAACCTGAACCCGACCTCAGCGACATTGAGCGGCAGGTTGTTGAGTTGCTGCGCGAGTACGTTGATGAGGCACAGCATGAGATTGTGAATGCAGTGAATGCGCTGCTGCTGGCGTGGCAAAAGCGCCGCGCTGGTTCAACCGTGCAGATTAGGGATGATTAACGGTAACG
>DAOTTY010000193.1:0-6944 GCA_034437575.1 Anaerolineae bacterium
TGTGGTGGCAGGTGTTCCTGAATGTGGTGTTTAGCCTGACGGGGGCCTATGGCCTGAGCCTGACGCTGTTTCATACGCTGCGACTGCTAACGGGCGAGACGTTCAACACAGTGGCGCTGTTTAACAACATCATCCATGTGATGCTGCTGCCCGTGCTGGTGCTGCTGCCGCTGGCGCTGGCCTTCCGGCGCTGGTACGTGAGTGTGATGCTGGTCGTCCCGTTTGGGGTTGCGCTGGCCACCAACGTGCCGCTGTTTGTGGGGGCGGCCCCGCCAGCCCCGGCCAACGTGACTGAAATCACCGTGATGACGTATAACCTGTTGGCACGCGGCGGCAACTTTGACGAGTCCAACGCGATCATTCGGGCGTCTGGCGCGGATGTAGTGGCCCTGCAAGAGGTGTGGTTCCCAGCAGAGGCAAGCATTCAGACGGCGTTGAGCGACGCATACCCCTACATGGCCCTGCACATTACCGACGTGCCCGTGCAGGGGCAGGGCATCCTCAGCCGCTACCCCATCCTGGAAGACGAATTTATAGCGAGCAACCTGACGTGGGGCCTGGGCCACCAGCGCACGGTGATCGACGTAAACGGTACAGCCGTGGTGGTCTACAACACGCATCCGGTTCACCCCGGCATCGTCGGTGGGGATGTGTCACAGCGCGGCGTGGACATCGACACGATTTTGCCCCGCGCTGCTGCGGACGCCGCCAGCTACCCGGTGCTGCTGCTGGGGGACTTCAACCTGACGCCCAGCACAGCCGACCACGCCCGCATCACGCAAACCTTCACCGACAGTCACCAGCAGGTCGGGGTGGGGCTGGGCTACACCTTCCCGGCAGATCACTACGGGCGCGTGAGCGACTGGCTGCCGCCGCTGGCCCGCATCGACTACGTGTTCCACGATGGCGACTGGCTGGCGCTGCAAACAGGGGTGTGGCCCACAGCAGGCGGCAGCGATCACTACCCGATGTGGGCGCGGCTGGCGCTGCTACCCCGATGTCACTCGCATTTTTGCCCGCTGCCCGTAGAATAGGGGCCATATGCTAAGAGCCAGATGAGACCCCTATGCGCGACAAACGCCGAGTAGAAGACCTCTCTATTGAAGAGCTTGAGCAGGTGTTGGCCATGCGCCGCCGCGAGGAGCGCCAGCAGCGCCTCGACCGGATGAACCGCACCGGACGCATCATCCAACCGGAGCAAGCCGCGCCCACTGCCAAACCCGACCCCGCACCCGCCCCGGAAGCCGAAGCTGCGGGGCTAACCATCCACCGCAACGGGCGCGTCAAGCCGCTGCGTAACGGGCGTGCTGCTCCCCCTAACGAGGAGCCAATGGTGCTGTTGGATGATGATACGGGGACGGCATCCTACCCGGCGCAGCGGGGCCGTGTAGGCGCGGCCCACCCCGAAGCGGAAGGCACACGCAAAAAACAGGTCAGCACCGCCCGCCGAACAACGAACATCGTGTTGATGTTAGTGGAAGTGGCCGCTGTCATCGGGTTAGTGTATTTATGCTTTGAACTGCTGACGGGCATCCGCACATTGGAAAGCAGCACCGCCGAAGCCCAACAGGAAATGGAAGCCGCCCGTGCCCGCACCGTCCCCACGCTAGCGCCGACCCCCGTGCTGGCGCTCAATCAGATTGTGCTGCCCGGTGGCCACCAGTACATAGAAGGGCAAACGCCCACGCTGAACATCGAAGAAATCCCGGAAAATGTGCGCTTCGTCGTGGCTGACCAGATCATGCGCCCGGTGATTAACCGTCCCCCGCAAACGGACGAAACCGCGCTGCGTGTGATTATCCCCAAGCTGAATATCGACCAGGCCATTGTGCAAGGGTCTGATTGGGAGGCGCTGAAGCAGGGGGTGGGGCAGGTACTCAACGGTTATGACCCCGGCGACGACACAGGCCGCCTCGCACTAACGGCGCACAACGACATCTACGGCGAACTGTTCAAAGACATTGACCAACTCGAACCCGGCGACCAATTCCAGGTGCAAACGCGGGAACAGGTCTATCTGTACCAGGTGAACGGGTCTGACGTGGTACGGCCCACCGATGTGCATGTGCTTAACGGCACGGGCGCACCTACCGCTGTGCTGGTTTCGTGCTATCCCTACCGGGTGAACACCCAGCGCATTGTGGTGTTTGCAGATCGCATCGGGTAGCTGCCGCGTAATGTGTAGGGACAACACGGGCGTCGTCCGCTATGCTTGGTATCATACGTTTTAATTGAGCGCGTAACCCAGAAAGGCAACATTCCCGCGCTATGACGAAAAAACGACGCAGACAACGCAAAAAGCTAAACCGTCCCAACATCCCGGAGCAGACGTTAGAGCAGGTAAAGCAGGCCGTTACCGAAGCCGAGGATGAGATTCAAGAACCAGCCGACGACGACAACACCGCTGAGGAACTGCACACAGATGACCTGACCGACGAGCAGCTTCGGGCGCTTGCGGCACAGCAGCGGATGCAGCAGCTTCGCAACGCACGCTACGAGTTGCGCGAGGCCCGCCGCAGCGACCGCAAGCGTAGAAAGGGCGAGGCGCTCGACGGGGCAGATATTGCCCGGTTGCTGGCCAACCCCACCAAACACGTCACCGAGGGCGAACTGAAGACGCAGTACAGCTATGTGCTGGCTGACTTGCGGAATATGGGCATTCTGGCGGCAATTCTGTTTGCCGTGTTGATCGGGTTAGGGGTCGTGGGACTGTAGCAACGTGGCAAAATGGGGCGGTGCAGGCCGCCCTATGTGTGCTTACACCCGCACGGTGGGGTCCATCATTCTAATCTTTCCTATCGCCTCTGCTTCAGAGGCCGCCACATCCACTTTGGCGGTGAAGGCCCCGTTCAGCACGCTAGTCAGCAAGCCGACAAACGCCCGCAGTGACATGGGCACACCGTACAAAATCACGATTCCCACCTTCGCATTCCTCAAATAGTTCAGCTTTTTAACGGTGGCATTGGGCGACACCATCACGGCCTTCATTGCAGCCGTATCAAACACAATATGAACCTTCTGCGCGGGCGATGCTTCAATCTTCTTCAAAAACTCCGTGTTGAAGAAATTCATAGAAGCATCTGTCCACCTCCCCTCGACCCAGGCGCGGATGACCTGCCCCGGTACCAGCCATTCCAGGCCCCCATGCGGTGATTCTACCCGTGCTTTGTCTTCCTTGATGTGCATGTTCATACGCTACAGCCCTTTGAGCCTGATCGAGTTTATATTACCTTACTCCCAATCGCTTAATACAGTGTAAGCTGTAGCAGATGAAATGATGGGTTTTTGCCCCCCACCAGACCTAATAAGCTATTTGAGAAATCTGCGAGGGCGCGGCCCTCACCCTACTGGCGGGGGCACAAAACCAGGCTCCACGCCGTCGTGCGCCCATACCCCCTTGTGGGGCATAGGGTGAAACCCCATGCTCTTGCTTTTTCAAACGGCCTCTAAGTCTGATCCGACGTGCCGCTTTGGGTGTTTTCGCGTTTGATCGCGGCAGTGCTGGCCTGGCCGCTGCCGCCGTTAACCTCGCGCAGCACTTCGTCCTCCACATTGACGCCGCTGCGATAGACGGCATAGTCGCGCAGCCAGTCTTTGTCGTGTTCTTTGATGTACTGCTCGGCCAGTTCAACCTCTTTGCGATTGCCCATGAACACGGGCACGGTTTGTTCCAGCGAGTGCGGGCGAATGTCGGAAATATCGCCCATGCCATCGGACGCATAGCCCCCGGCCTGTTCCACGATGAAGCTAAGCGCCTGCGCCTCGTGCAACAACCGGATTTTGCCGAATTTGCGGTCTTCGCGGGTGTCGCCGGGGTACATGAACACCCCACCCTTGAGCAAATTGCGATGCACGTCGCTCACCATCGAGCCAATGTAACGGTGCTGAAGCGGCTTTTCGATGTCGCCTTCAAGGCCCTGCAAGTAGTGGACGTACTTTTGCACGCCTGTGGGCCAGTACTTCTCGTTGCCCTGGTTGGCGCTGTAGTACGTTGGTTTTTCCGGGATTTTGATGTTGTCATGGCTGAGGACAAACTCCCCAATGGACGGGTCCAGGGTGAAGCCGAACACCCCAATGCCGCTGCTGTACACAAACATGGTGCTGCTGCCGTAAATGACGTACCCGGCGGCAATCAGGCGCTTGCCTTCTTGCAGAATGTCATCTTCAACGGCATCCCGGTCTTTGGTGAATTTGCGATGGACGGAGAAAATGGTGCCAATGGACGTGTTCACGTCAATGTTGGATGAGCCGTCCAGCGGGTCGTGGATCAGCACATAGTTCCCGACGGGGTGCTGATCTGGAATGGTGCGTATGCCATCATATTCTTCCGATACGATGCCCGCCAGCACGCCCGTATGATCGTTCAAGCGCCAGACGGTATCATCTGCGAATACATCCAGCTTTTGCTGGACTTCCCCAAAGACGTTTTCGTCCTCAGTCGCCCCTAAAATGTTCACGAGTCCGGCGCGGGTGGTCTGCTTGGAGATCAGCTTGGCGGCGAGGGCCATATCCTGTAATAGCTTGGTGAAGGTACCCGTAGCCTGTGGGTACTGGCGCTGCTGTTCCTGAATATGGCGATCAATGGTAATGAGCTTGGTCATAAGGTTGTCCCAACCAAAACGCGGCTAATTTACTTTAACCGTATGTCAAATTGAGGCGGTTGGCAAGCAATCTAGCTGGCGCTCATCACGGGTTGCTCATGCGCTAAGATGCACTGCGCCGCTGGAAGATCGGGCGGAAGACGCCCTTCGGCCCGGCCAGCCGTTGGTGATACACAAACCACTCAATCATCAGCACCAGCAGGGCTAGCAATGCCAGCCAACGCCAGAACTCGCGCTGGCCGAGTTCTTCCTCGTCGGCTGCCTCTGTGATGACGGCATCACCGAGCATGACCTGCTCTCGCGGGCTGATGTCGCTCTCGGCAGCGTCGAACAGGTTAACGGCGAACTGCGTGGTTTGCAGTTCCTCACTGCCCGCGAAAATCTCCACGCCGTACACGCCCAACTGGTTGGTATCCGCATAGATGACGGCCCCGGCTGTTGGGGTGAACTCGCGCCGACTGCCGTCCGGCTTGGTAACGCGCACCCGGTCTGCCCGCAGCGGCGGGGTAATCGTCAGCGATTCGCCTGTGCGAACAGCGGTTTCCGTCAGCGTGACGCCTTCGGGGCGGTACCAGTCCATCAAGTTGTTCATCAAAATGGGGAAGGTGATTTGCAGCGGCAAGTCACTATCACTGAGCGCAAAAGCCAGCACTGCGATTTGACGGCCCCGGTTTTCCCCCGTCAGGATGACTGGCCCGCCGTCTACCGTGACCATCGGCTCCAGCCAGCTTGCCGTCACCGGGCGAAATTCCAGAATATTGAGGCTGTCCACATCCAGGAAGGCAGTGAGGTCGGTGCTATCCGCTAGGGCGGGGTTGCCCGTGTCTTCGCTTGGCTCCCCCACCGTGAAAATGCCCGGACTGCGCGGCGGATTGATAATGAGCATGTCCGCGTCGGGGAGTGGGTCGGGCAGGTAGCTGTCGAACACGTACAGATCAAACGGGCGGCTGGGGACGCCCTGGCCTGGGGTGCCGTTAACGTGGTTGACCGTCGGCAGGCTGCCCAATACGCGGTCTACAAAGCGGTTGCCCTCGCTAATCACCAGCGCCTCGATATTGCCGCTGCCCTCCGTGACCGCGTAGGCGGTATTATCATCCGGCAGGAAGTCCTCGGTATCGCTGCCGCTGGCCGGGGTGATGCCCGCCTCAATGACAACGTAATCTGACGGCAGCGCGTCACTCGTGACGGATACCGTTTCCCCCGCCGGGACGCTGTAGCGCTCTGCGGTGAAGATTTCGCCGTCCACTTCCAGGTCGAGGATGACTTCGGCGTCTTGCGTGCCGTAGTTGCGAATCTGCGCGAACAACTGCGGTGACGCGCCACCCAGCGAGCGGGTCGCCAACGCGCTGATGGCCACGTTACCGTCGCCCACGCCGACGGGCACATAGCTGATTTCGCCCCGCACGCCGGGGAGTCCGGCGGTGTCGCCCAGGCCACCATCACTGACGATAACCACATTGAAGTCCTCGTTGTTGGCGCTGGAAGTGCCCGCTGCCAATGTGAGCGCGGCGTTCCAGTCAGCGCGGGTGGTAGACGGTTCCGCGCTGTTAATCGCGTTACGGAGGTTGTTCGCGTCCTGGGTTTGCGGCGATAGCACTTCCGGCACATCGGCCACACGGATGACGGTCATCGTATCGTCTGCGCCCATTGTGTCCACGATGCTGAGGGCACGCTGTTTGGCTGTCTCAAAGCGGGTATCGCCGTTGGCAGCATCTACCGCGTTCATACTGCTGGAGGCGTCCAGCAGCAGCGCGATTTGCCCGGTGCTGACGGCGGGCACGGTCACGAAGGGGCGGGCCAGCGCAAACACCAGGAAGGCCAGGATCAGCAGTTGCAGCAGCAGCAGCAGGTTGCGGCGCAGCTTTTGCCAGGGGGTGTTGGCTTCGTTGTCCTGGAGGACCTGCTGCCACAAAAACGTGGACGACACCAGCACCTCGCGGCGGCGCAGGCGCAGCATGTACATCAGAATAATCGGCCCGGCCAGCAGCGCACCGATGAAGCCCAGCGGGGTAAGGAAGGACATGGGACAGCCTTGTCACGGTCTGCTCTATAATGGCCCTATGATACAGCAAGGCGCGGGCGTTGTGGCGTGGGGGATTTTGCGGAGAGAAACGAACTCAGAAATTTTTCTTGGCACAGGTCGGTTGCGGTTACTCTAGTGTTGCCTCGTAACTACTCAGGCAGGGTATCACAGGGTAGTTGTGATGACCTTAGTGAACATTTATGGACTTTCATGGCAAAAATCACAACATATTTGTGAATTTGTGTAATAAATTGTAGCCCGCTAGATACCTGTTATGACCCCTTGTTATCCGAATGACGTAGGGGTACCTGAGTAGTTAC
>DAOTTY010000194.1:0-16459 GCA_034437575.1 Anaerolineae bacterium
TCCGGGCTGTTCCTCGCGCCCATCGGCTTCGGGGAGTTCCAGCTTGGCCCCTACACCCACCTGATGGACACCGCCAGCCACTATGCCGATTCATTCGGGCGGCGCAGCGTGGCCTCACGCGATGGCTTCAACGTGTCATCTATTTTTGACCCGCTGTGGTCGCTAAGCGACGAGTGCAACCCCAACGAGCCGCCGCTGCTGTGCGAATATCGCACCAACCCGTCCAGCGTGGCGTTTATGATGTTCGGGCAAAACGATATTCTTGTGCTAACCGCTGAGCAGTACGAAACCTTCCTGCGCGACGCCGTTGAGCGTTCTGTTGACCAGGGCGTGATTCCCGTGCTAAGCACATTCACCAACCGGCCCGAAAACACCGAAAACTGGGGCCAGGTTACCGCCATGAATGTGATAACCATCGAAGTGGCTGCTGAATACGACATCCCACTAATTAACTTCTGGCTGGCGGCGTACTCGCTGCCGGGGTACGGCATCGGCGGCGACTACGCCCACCTGACGGCAGGCGGCGAGGGCCTTACGTTTACCGGGCGCGAAGCACAGTACGGCCTCACGCTGTATAATCTGGCTGTGATAACCATGCTGGACATGATCTACCATAACGTTATTGAAGCAGACGCCAATGAGGAGTAGAGACGGTTTGCACGTACAATCACAACAGCCTATCAATGACGGACGCACAAACGTGCAGCGCGGGGATGGCCTTCTGGTCGTCCGATGTGTCATCAACCGCTCCAACAGCGGGCGCGCAGACGCGCGTCCCTACGTGTTGGTGATGGCCGCCCTTGCAGCAGCCCTGCTGCTGGCCGGGTGCGCCTCTGTTGGGGAGCCGGACGCCGCCGTTGAAGCCTACTTCGAGGCCCTGGTGGCCGGGGACGAAACCGCCGCCCGCACCCTGTCTTGCGCGGATTATGAATCATACGCGGCCAGCCGGGTCACGACGTTTGCCAACCTGGACGCCCGCCTGGACGGGATGGACTGCCAGCCCGACGGCGAAGTTGCCGACGGCACCCGCGTGGCCTGCACAGGCCAGATTGTCATCACCTACGACGCAGACGACCAACAGATCGAACTGGGCAATTACATCGTCGTGCAAGAGGGCGGCGAGTGGCGTATGTGCGGGGAGGCAGAGTAGTTATGGGGCAACGTATGACTTCTTTGCTGGCTTTAACAGCGTGCCTGTGGCTAAGCGCGACCGTACCGGGTGACTATGCCCAGGCTCAAAGCGCCCCCAACGGCATCCCGGCCCAGGTGATTAACACGCCGGAGGCAGTCAATGCGTATGTGCTGCCCCGCGAAAGCGCTCCCCTCATGATGCTGCTTAACGGCGGGATGCGCTTTACCGCGCTGGCCCGCAGCCAGGACGACGGCTGGGTGCAGGCGTCCTTCACCAACGGGCTGTATGGCTGGGTGCAGGTGGAAAACGTGGAAACGGCCTACAGCTACACCATCCTGGATTTGCCGCAAACCCAACCCGACCCGGACACGATTTTACAGTTCGCCCCGTTTTGGAACTTCGACAGCCCACGCAACCTGGAAATCTATCAGCGGGGGTTGCAAAAGGGCCGCCGTGCAAACGCCTTCGCCAAAGTGGGCGACAGCATCACCGTCGCCCCCATGTACCTGACGCCCATCGGCCAGAATGTGTACCAACTGGGGGAGTACGCCTACTTGCAGCAGGTGCTAAACCACTTCGGCACGACAGACGAGAACTCGTTTATCAACAAGTCGTCGGCAGCGGGCGTGGGCTGGTCTACGCGGGATATTTTGAACCCCATAAAAGCGGCGCGGGCTGGCTGCCCGCAGGGCATGACGCCGCTGATGTGCGAGTATTACTTCACGCAGGCGGCGTTCTCGCTAATTATGCTGGGCACCAACGACACCACCGTGATGGAAGTGCCCGAATTCCAGGACAACCTGAATACCATCATTGTGCAAACGATTGATGAGGGCATTGTGCCGGTGCTGTTTACTGTGCCGCCGCTGCTGCTGGGCACCTGGGACGAACGCCCCTACAATCAAGCGATTATCCGCGTGGCGCAGGCGCACGAAACCCCGGTGATTAACTTCTGGTTAGCCGTGCAGCCGCTGCCCAACTCCGGCATCAGCGAAGACCTGGTGCATCCGTCCAGCCCGCCCAGCAACGCCGGAACCACGCTGTTCACGCCGGATAAGCTCCAGTATGGCTACACGGTTCGCAACTTGATTACGCTGCAAGGGCTGGATTTGCTGTTGCGAGAAACGGTTTACGCGGGCACTTAGGCCGTTCCTCAAATCCGCATCAAAGCCCCCTCACCTCAAGCGTGTGCGCCTACCGCATCCAGGGCCAGGTCGTGCAGCCCCATCACAGCGCGTTGGGCGTCGTCTTCATGGACGATAAACGAAATGCTGCACTCACTGGACCCCTGCGCGATAGACAGCACATTCACCCCCAACTCGCCCATTTGTGTAAACACACGCCCCGCGACCCCCGGCGTGCCGCGCATCCCCACCCCAACTGCCGTCACGATGACGGCATCGCGTTCTAAATCCACATGATCCACGTCACGGTTGCGGATTTCCGCCGCCAGTTCGTCTTCAATGCTGGCCTTCACACCATCGGCTGTGTCATCGGGCACCGTGAAGCAAAAGCTCTGCTCTGACGACGACTGTGAAATCATCAGGATGCTGGCCCCGGCCCGTGCCGTTGCGCCAAATGCCCGTGCTGCAATCCCCGGCACCCCCAGCATCCCGCGCCCGCCAACCGTCATCAGGCTCACATTGTGGACGACGGTCACGGCTTTAATCACAGTTGCAGCGGGCGCACTGTGCGCGGTAATAACGGTGCCGGGGTGTTGGGGATTGAACGTATTCCGCACACGTACAGACATACCCAACTCCACAATAGGCTGTACTGTTTTGGGGTGCAGCACCTTGGCCCCATAAAAGGCCAGTTCACCCACTTCGGCATAGCTCACGGCGGGCAGCACCCGCGCTCGCGGGTCGATGCGCGGATCGGTGGTCATCACACCGTCTACATCCGTCCAGATCACCAGCTCGTTGCTGTGGCTGTTTGCCGCCAAAATAGCCGCGCTGTAGTCGCTGCCACCGCGCCCCAATGTCGTGATGGTACCGTTGACCGTCGCACCGATGAACCCGGTAATCACGGGGGTTTTGCCGTCCGACAGGGCCGGGATGAGGTGGCGGGCGATTTCCTCACGGGTGCGCTCCCACAGCGGCGTGGCACTCTGGTGATTGTCATCGGTGACAATCAACTGCGTGGCATCGACCTGTTGCGCTTCAATGCCCCGCTCTTGCAGCACTGCCGCCACCAAACGGCTGCTCATGCGCTCCCCGAAAGACACCACCGAGTCCAGGATGCGCGGCGTGTACTCCCCCAAAATGTTGACCGCCTGGCACAGTTGCAGGTGGTCGTCCAAAAGCCGCGTCACAGCGTTCAACAGCTTTTCACGGCGCGGGTTGGGGTCTAGCAGCAGGTTGGCGACTTCCTCGTGCTTGTGCCGGATTTTGTCGTTAAGCGACTGGTATTCCCACTTGTCGCCGCGCCGCGCCGCGTCCATAGACCGCAGCAGCATATCCGTTACACCGCCCATCGCACTGACGACGACGACCACCCGGTGCCCGTCGTCCAGGGTGGCCTTGACAATATCTGCTACCGCCGCAATGGCTTCCGGCGTGCCTACAGACGTTCCCCCAAACTTCATCGTGTACGTTGCCATAGAACCTCTCCCATTTTTTGTGTATATGGAAAACAAAAAAAGCGCGCCGGGACGATCCCGACACGCTTTGCAATGGCTTACTTTGTTGTCTAGCCCGGTTAGGCTGACGTGCGGAACCGTTCCAACTTTTCTATGGTGTTGGTAGTGGACATCATTCGGGTTAATGGGGTGTGGGTGAAGTCCATCAAGCGCTTAGGTTTCGCTATGCTATTCGACAGCCGGGAGCTTACCCCGCTCCCGGAGGGAAGTCAAGCACTTGCTAGGATTGGGCTGGCGGTGCCGATTCAACTTCGGCCAGGTGGCGGTAGGTCTTTTCGCCCAGCCGCTCCCGGATGAGCTTGCCAATGTAGGGCATCACCTGCCGGTAGACCGCAGAGTTGCGCCAGCGGTAGTAGGACGCTTCCGTTTCCCACTGGCTCATCACGGTAACGGTGTCGTCGTTGGGGGCGGTTAATACCCATGCCGTGATAAACCCCGGCTGCCGTTCCATACGGCTGCCAACGGCGCTACGCCACACGTCGATGAATTCCTGCTTCTTACCGTATTGGGGTTGTACCTTGTTCGTCACCAGGAACATTTCTGGCTCCTCAGACATGGTGTTAACTTTTCCCAACCGCATTTTACATCGGCTTAATGAAAGATGCTCGCCAAAGTTGTGAAAAATCATTCATGGTCTGAAAATCTTTACGAAAAGCACGATGCTGCGCTTGAGCGCAAGATCAATTCCTTGTGGATAGCCCACTTTCGGTCAGTTTGCAACGAAACCCTCATCACCGCCACTCAAAATATCTATCAATCTGTTACACTGCCCGGCGTATGCGCTCCGCAGCCATGCGTGCCCCCACAATGTTGCCCGCCGGTGGCCCCACTTCTAATTCGGCCAGTGGCCCACTGACGTAAATACCCTGACCCCAATGCAGCGCCCCATCCACAACCGGGTAGCCACACGGCGCTAACGGTAAGTCAAACCACCCGATGACCTCATCCAGCCACGCGCCGCCCGGCCTGGCCCCATCGAAGCCCGTTGCCAGCAGCACCCGTGATGCCCGCACCGCCTCACCCGCTGCAAGGCGCAGCACCACGCCGTCATCGGCTGCCGCCACGCTAACGACATCGCCCTGCACGCGATGCAGTGTTCCGTCCGTGATGGCCGCTCGCAGGCGCTTCACCACATCCTGCGACATAGTGCCCCGGTTGCGTGCCTGGGCGATCAGGTTGCGCTTGCTCGTCAGGCTGGTTGCATTCACAAAAACTTTACGGCAGCTTGGCCCCACCCAGCACGGGCTGCTGTCAAAGTCCGCTTCGGCTACCGGGTGACGCATTAGCAGGGTGACGCGCCCCGGTGCCCGCCCTGACAGGGCCAGCGCGACCTGCCCCGCTGTGATGCCGCCGCCCACAACAACCGTATGCCCATCAGTGGGTGTGGCGTTCAGGCGGAAGCCCCAGGAGAACACATGCTGCACCGGGGCACCCGCTGCTTGCAAATCACGCGCCCACACAGGAAGGTTCAACGCCGTGCGGCCAATCGCCAGCAGCACCCGCTTCGCCTTGATAACGCCGTTGGATGTTTCCACCCGCAGGCCGCCCTTCGTCGTCATGATGAACTCCGCGCTGCCCTGGACGCGCAGGTCAGCAAGTTTGGCCCGTTCAATCGTTGCTGCCGTGTGCGCCTGGAACACCCGGTACGCCGGACGCCGGAACGGACGAATAAAGCCGCCCAACTCAGGGTGCGCGTCCATATAGTGCTGCAAAGACAGATGCTCTGTGGCCAGGTGATGAACCTGCGGCGAGCGCAAATACTGCATCCCGGTGTTGGCCGTGAAGTGATTCCAGCGGGCCAGCGGTTCGGCGTGCGGGTCAAGTACGCGCAGCTTATCTGCCGGTACGCCATACGCATTCACCATGTAATTTGACAGCGCCGTCCCGATAACCCCGCCGCCAATAATTAGCCAGTCCAACATAAAACAAACTCTCACACAATTGCCAGCAAAGGTAGCCCATTATCCGCTATATTGGCGTGACACAAATCTAATTTCTGTTGTGGAATATAACCATGCCTGTGACAACCTACCAACTCACTGCCAGCGGCTTGCGAGCCGTACCCCACCCTGCCGAAAGCCTCAAAGCCGCTGCTGACCACGAACCCGGCGACGGCGTGTATACGGTGGCCAACGCCCAACAGGGGACGGGTGCGCTCAAGCTGACGGCCCACCTCACCCGCCTGCAAGACTCCGCTCAGCGTGAAGGGATTGCCCTCACCCTGACGCCTGAGCAAATCCGCGCGGCCCTGCGGCAAGCCATCAGCGGGGCCGGGTATGCCGGGGATGTCAAGTTCCGCATTACCGTACCGCGCCACACCCCCAATCACATCTACATCAGCCTGGAGCCGTTCGGCGGCTACCCGGCCCATAACTATACAGATGGCGTCAAGGTTATCACAGCGGCGAACAGCGCCCGCCACAACCCCGCCGCGAAAGACAGCGCATGGATGCATGACCGCAAAGCCATCGAAGACGCGCTGCCCGCCAACGTTCACACCGCGATCTTGCTTGATGGCCACGGCAACCTGCTGGAAGGCACCAGCAGCAACTTCTACGCCATCATGAATGACACGCTTTACACCGCCCAGGACGGTGTGCTGCCGGGTACGGCCCAACAGATCGTGCTTGAGGTCGCGCCGGGGGTGCTGCCCGTCGAGCGCCAGCCGGTCAACATGGCCGATGTCCCCCGGCTGCAAGAAGCATTCATCACCAGCAGCAGCCGGGGCGTCATGCCTGTTACACAGATTGATGATGTCGTGCTGAATAACGGCAGCGTTGGGCCATTTACACTATCTATACGTGATGCCTATCAACAGTGGGTCAACGCTCACCTGGAAGTCATTTGACCAGTGATAGTTATCATCGAAACCAGTGACTGATGGCGTTTTTTCGCTTACAACCTTTCATTAGAATTGATTTAACGTTAAAAACGTCTTGTTATCAATTCTAAGGTGACCTATGAACACACAAACACTGGCCCAATACATGAACGTTCCCGAAGGCACTGCTAAGCAACTTATGGGGCTGTCTGCCAGGCAACTGCTGGCCGACGAAACTTACATTGGCCTGCTATACGACCTGGATCGAGAACTGCTCGAAGCTACCCTGCCAACCGTCCGTGCCGTCTATGAGGAATATCTGCCGGAATTCATCGAAGGTGTTGAAAGCCGTTATAACCTGGATGCCGCGCCGATGTCGGCCTTTACCCTGGGCAACTGGGTGGTGGGCGCGTTACAGTTCCCTGAGCATACCCACTCTATTTTGGAGATGCACGCCAACGTGCCGCGTGAGGTGTTCAACAACGAGCTGCAAAGCCTGATGGACATCCTTGAGAACACGCCAGAAGGGAAAGCGGAGTGGCAGCGAGCCATGTGCGTGTTCGCGCTGCCCTTGATGCGCTCATAGTGGGGTTTTGAAGTCGTAAATCCCATCGCGGACGGCCCACCGGGTGCCGTCGCTGTCGTCAATCAGCACATCCCCTTCACGCCGGAGGGGATTTTGGGTTAGGGGCGAGGCAAACAGGCCATCGGGGGCAGCCAGTGGTACATCGGCAACGTGGTTGGGCGTTGCACCCAGCGCTACATTCTGCAAAAACACACTGGGGCTGTAGTAGTACGGCATTTGCTGCAACGCGCCATCCAGCCACACCAGCAGGCCCGTTGGCACATTGCGCTTGAGCGCCGCCAACCGCAAGTAAGACACAGGCGAACGCCGCACCACCTCAAACCCGGCCTCGCGCACCGCCTCCACCATGTAGGCCGGGTGAAAGTCGATGTTCAGTTCTACGAACTCGTGCGGCTCACGGGTGTAGGGGTTCCAGTCTTGCTGACGCGCCGCATAGCGCAGCATCGCCTTGAGGTTGCGCTTGTTGGCGTGTTCCAGCACGAACGTACTGCCGGGGGCCAATACCTGCCGCACCTGGGCCAGCGCCGCAAACACATCGCGCAGGTGATGCATCACACGAATCAGCGTGGCCGCGTCGAACACGCCCGGCTTAAACGGCAGGTTATACACATCGGCCACCACATAAACGTAACGCGGCTGCCGCCCCAATATTGCCTGCGCCTGCTGGATTTGCGTCAGCGAGTAGTCCATCACCACAACCTGCTCATAAGCGTGGTACATGGGCGTCATGCGGCCATAGCCCGCCCCCAGTTCTAGCAGGCGGCGGCCCCCATTGAAGGGCAGCAACCGGCTGACGGCCACCCGCTCGGCCAAATCTTCATAGTCGCGGCCTGTGCCCTCCCAAAAGTCCGTGCGATACGTGGAGCCTTCATAGTCAATAACGGGCGGTTTATTGTGATGGGCGTTGGTCATGGGTGGGCTACTCACCGGACGGCGTGAAGGCGGGCTGTGGGTCTTCCGTGATGGTCACGGGCGGGTCCGTCGTTACCGGGCCACCCACTGCCCCCTCACTAACGGGCTGCACCGCCTGCGCGGACGCCTCTGCGGGCACCTGACTGAACGCGCCGGTGAATGTTTCTGGCGGGATGCCAAGCGCTTCGAGTTGGGCAATCGCTTCGAGGGTTTCCGCATTGGGCGACCCGTCTTCACTGGCATACAGGTCGGGGCGCACCTGCGCGTCCAAAGCCGGGATGCCGCCCTGCGGCACAATCCCCGTCAGCACCACATTAGCCGACGCCCCGCCCCCGGTGGCCTGGGCTTGCAGCGGCTGCACCGGCGCATTGAGCCGCTGCGAATCGGCCAGCAGCGGGTAGTTCAGGCCCGCCGTAAGCGAAAAGCCCAGCCAGGGGTCTTGAATGTAGGGGCTGCCCTGCGCGTCGAAGAGGGCGGGTGGGTTGCCTGCAATCGTCGCCGTGCCGTCGGTGATGGCCTCCCCAAAGTTATCTGGCAGGTTATCCAACGCCAAAATGATCGGCTCAAACGTCAGGCGCAAATTCTGAAAGGGGTCGTGAAGCTGTGTGTTTGAAAGCGGGATGACGGCCCGCACATCCAAATTAACAGGGATTTCTTCATTAACGGGCACCATCAGGTTAAGGGCAACAGGCAGGTCCGTTCCTGCGGGCAGCGTGAGGGCTACCGTCGCGTTGTTAATCGCTACTGGCCCGGATATATCCGCACTCACGGTAAGCGGCACATCATCCGTGAGCGTGACAATGGTATTTTGCTCCAGGGGCAGGTCAAACGTGGCGTCCACGCTATCGCGCACCGGGATCGTCCAGTCAATCGTGGCTTCATCCAGGCCCACAAAGCTGCTGTGCAGGCCCTTCAGCAGCGGGTCGGCCACGTCATTTTTGATATTGAAGATGAAGATGCCAAGTACAGCCACCACCACAATCAACACCACGTTTACGATGAACGAGAAGATCACCATAAACCCCCACAGTAGGTTAAACAGCGCCTTCAACGTCCGCCCAATGAAAGCGAACGCATCGCCAACTGCCCGCCAGATTGCTCTCATGGATGAGCCACCCTTCGTTAGTCACGTCTGAGTCTGAACATCATCAGACTATACCGTTGACGGGGTACGTCAGCAACCACCGTCTCACATTAAGCTGCGACCTACGCCATTGATTGCCGGGGTTATAGTCCGGCTTCGGCCCGCAGTGCGTCGGCCTTGTCGGTGCGCTCCCAGGGCAGGTCGATGTCATCGCGCCCAAAGTGACCATAAGCAGCAGACTGCTTGTAGATCGGGCGGCGCAGGTCCAGGTCGCGGATGATGGCGGCTGGACGCAGGTCGAAGTGCTTGCGAATCAGTTGTTCGATGACCGAATCCGCCACCTTCCCCGTGCCGAATGTTTCTACCGCAACCGATGTGGGCTGCGCCACACCAATCGCATAAGAGACCTGAAGCTCAAAGCGCCCGGCCAGCCCGGCAGCTACTACGTTTTTGGCCACATAGCGGGCCATGTAGGCTGCGCTGCGGTCAACTTTCGTGGCGTCTTTGCCGCTAAACGCCCCCCCCCCGTGCCGGGCCACACCGCCGTAGGTATCTACGATGATCTTGCGCCCGGTCAGGCCAGCGTCACCCAACGGGCCACCCGTCACAAAGCGCCCGGTGGGGTTAATGAAGAAGCGGGTGTTGTCGTCAATCAGGTCAGCCGGGGCCACATCATTGATGATGGACTCAATAACCGTGCTGCGGATTTCGTCCTGGGTTACATCGGGCGCGTGCTGCGTGCTGATAACAATGGTGTCGATGCGCTTGGGCTTGCCATAGGCATACTCTACCGTCACCTGGCTTTTAGAATCCGGGCGCAGCCACGCGATTTCGCCAGATTTACGGGCTTCCGCCAGGCGGCGGGTCAGGCGGTGGGCCAGGGCAATCGTCAGCGGCATATACTGGGCGGTTTCGTCGCACGCAAAGCCAATCATCATGCCCTGGTCGCCCGCACCGGTGGCCTCGATTTCGGCGTCGCTCATGTGGCCCTCGCGGGCTTCCAGGGCTTTGTCTACCCCCTGGGCAATATCCAGCGACTGCTCTTTGAGCGAGACCATCACCCCGCACGTTTCACTGTCAAAACCGTACTGGCTGCGCGTGTAGCCAATATCGCGGATGGTGGCCCGGACGATCTGTTCAATATCCACATAGGCCGACGTGGTAATCTCGCCAAATACGAACACAAGGCCCGTCGTCGTGGCAGACTCGCACGCAACGCGGGCCATCGGGTCTTGCTCTAACAGTGCATCCAGGATGGCATCGCTGATCTGGTCGCACATTTTGTCCGGGTGCCCCTCACTCACCGACTCCGAGGTGACGAGGTAGCTGGGGGAGGTCATAAAGGTGATGTTGGCTGCGGGCGCAGCCGCTTGTTCGGCCATCAGGTTCGTCCCTTCTCTGGAAGTGGCTATTCATGCCTATCACATAACAGAACAGAAGCGTAACGACTCAGCCCGCTCCCCAGCCCCGCTCCCAGTGCCAAAGGCCCGTTTGGGAGGGGGGCTAAATCACGCGATGAGAGGTGCCCCTCCCCCCGCGACGCGGTGGGGGAAGGGTAACGGCGAAGCCGTCGGGGTGGGGGCAAGCTGAGTCGTTACACAGAAACTAAAAAGCGCCGCTCAACCAATATGAGCAGGCGCACAGCAATCATTGCCGGGTCGCTACTCATCTGCCAGGGCGGCGGCCCTGCCGGAGTTGGCACCTTCCCGACGCTTCAGGGGTTGCCGCAGCCTCAGTGAGCCGGGTCTCTTTGCTGCTCATGATGAGTGCTGGTTAGCACTTTTTAACTTTGACCCCTCACACCGCCAGGGCGCATTGGCAGCGCATCATATCATGCTAGAATTTAGAATCAAGTCTTGGACGACGTTCAACGCTGGAGGCTGTTGTGCAGCAGGATTTCATAGACGCGACCCTTGAAGACAGCAAACCCATTGAAACCTATCATGGGGTTATATTTAGTCGTGGGCTAACCCTTCGCACCTTGTTCGGGCGCGAAATCACTGTCGAAGACCCGGAGAATCTATCAGAGGGGTTGAAGCAAGGCAAGCGGCATCGCTTTGTTATCGCGGTGGTTGGCATCGAAAAGGTGCGTGCCTTCACCCAAAGCGTCACTGCCACTGGCAAAATCAGTGGCACCATTCGCAACCTCAAATGGCAACCCGACCCCAAACAGTACACCGTCTTTGATGAGGAAGTCGTCAAACAACCCATGTCGATTATCGGCACGGTGAACGGGCATGTGTTGCTGCCCCGGCTGCTGTTGGGTGGGGCGGTGGTGGGCAATGTGGTTACGTGGGGCATTGAACGCTATCAGCTTGTGGCCGCCTATAAAGAGGGCGAAACCTGAGTTCCCCGGTATGGCACGATGGGGCATGAGGGGCGACTCAGGAGTTGCCCCTGACGGCGGGCGGCACAGGCCCACAAATTTTCGCCGTGACCGGGCACGTTACTTCAACAGCGATAGCATCTGATTTCGCAAATCAGCATCGCCCTTAAAGACGCCGCGTGTGGCGACGGTTGTGGTGTTGGCCGCGTGCATCTGCACCCCGCGTGACGACATGCACATATGCTCCACGTCGTACAGCACCACCATCACGCCCTTCGGCTCGATTAAGCGCATGAGCGCGTCTGCCGTTTGAGCGCCAACCCGCTCTTGCAACTGGAAGCGGCGGGCGTAAATATCCAGGATGCGGCCCAGCTTGCTCAGGCCCAACAGCTTGTCCCCCGGAATGTAGGCCACTGCCCCCATCCCCTTAAACGGGGCCAGGTGATGACTGCACATGCTGTAGAACTGCATATCCTTAACCATCACCAGGTCATCGCTGCCACTGGAGTTCGGAAACACCGTGACTTCGCTTTCCGGCTGGCGGGCGTACCCGTTAGCCCAATATTCCACGTAGGCTTTGGCCACCCGGCGCGGCGTGGTGGTGTAGTTGGGGTCATCCCAGTTGACGTTAAACGCATCCAACAAATCGTGGATAGCGTTTTCAATGCGCTGGAACTGCGCTTCGTCGGCTGGGTCCAGGATTTCGGTTTGTTCGTAGGCGTCTGTGTAGCTGGGCTGGTATTCCAGCGATTCGATAAGGTCACCACCACTCACAACAATCCCACTGCCAACGGACGGCATTTCGATGTTAGCAGTCTCGTTGATATTGATGTTTGCGTCGTAGTCTGGGGATGCCCCGTTGCGGCCATTGCCATTGTGTGGCATGTTCATCTTGATTGTTCTCCTTACCAATGCAGTTATATGTCAGGGCATCGTCCGAATTGCGATGCCTTTCGGTAGGCTGCATCAGCGGCTACAAGATATGCCACAGGTACGACCCAAACATACGGGACATACCCCCTTGTAACCGACTTTTGAGCCAAATGCACACCAACCCGTTAAAAAAACTAACTTTGAGTAAAATAAACGGTAGCATTTCACCATGAAGGCAGAATGAGTAAACCCAAGCAAGGGGTATATACTCCGTTAGAAAAGGCAAAACAATGCGAATTGCCGCTTTCTCCATGACGCCCCTCATCCCAGACCGGGTGATGGGTGGGGCGCAAAAACAGCTTTACACCGTTGTGATGCACCTCGCAGAGCAAGGGCACCTGGTCACGGTGTTGTGTAGCCGTCGCCCGCCCGATGCCGCCGCCCCGTTCCAGTGGCATCACAACGCGACGGTAGTACCCATCTTCCGCTTCAAACAGCCCTATCCAGAGCCATACGCCACGCCGATATTCAATATTGCCAATGCCATTCAAGATTTGGGGGAGTATCTTTCGCAAGCGGATGTGTTTTACAGCCATGACGGGGGCTTCATTTTCCCGTATACCTATCAGACGACCCCAACCGTCACCTCCTTACGCAGCGTGCTGTTCTCAGAAACGCTGCAAAGCGCCTTTCTGTTCCAGGGAGACGACCTTATCCTCATCAGTAACTATCAGCGCGATGTCATCCTGAATACAGTGGGCCGCTTCTTCCCGGATTTGGCACAGCGCACCCATGTTATTTACAACGGCCTGGACTTCGACACCTTCCGGCCCACCGCGCCGGATGCCGCCCTGACCCACATTGAGGGCCTTAACCCGGCAAAGCACGCGGTTGTGCTGTATCCGCACCGGCCAGAGCGCGAAAAGGGCATTTTAGAGACGATTGAGGTGGCGCGGCGGCTGGTCGATGACCACAACATCAACAATTTGCGGGTGCTGGTGCCCCGCTGGATTGAATCCGCGTTGTCGCCGGGGGATAAAGCCTTCTACGACGATGTGACCGGGCGCATCCGTGACTATGGCCTGACCGAAACCTTTGTCTTTCACCCCTGGATGACCCAATCGCAGATGCCCGCCTACTACAGCCTGGGCGCGGTCACGTTGGCGGTTGGCAGCTACGTAGAAACGTTCGGCAACGTGCCCTACGAATCGCTGGCGTGCGGCACCCCGGCGATTGTCGCCCGCGTTGGCCCGGCCCGCGAGCTACTGCCGGATGATTTGCTGCACAAAGTCGATTTTGGCGACGTAGACGAGGCAGCCCGCATCGCCGCGAGCATCATCAACACCCGTGAGCGCACGAGCGCCGCCACCCTGACGTACCTCAAAACGCACTTCCAGCAGGATGACATGGTGGCCGCCTATGCCAACGTTATCCTGAATGCGAGCAAGCGCCCGCCTATGCCCTATCGCCACACGCCGCTCACCGCCCAAACGCGCTTCCGGCAAGCGCCCTGGGTGACGTTGAACAGTGCGGGCCACCTCTATCACGACTTGCACGCGGTCACAGCGGATGACGCGGCCCTGTTGACAGCCGCTGACGAAATGGGAGCGGGGGCCGCGCCCGGTGACAACCGTTGGCAGCAGTGGCAGGCATGGTATCGTGACGGCTGGATCGTGCCCCTTATGCCAGAACGGGGCGGCAGTGTAACCAACGTCATCTATCTATCCATTGGGAGCAACACGGCTGCGGCCTACAACCTGCGCCAAATCGTGCAAAAGCTGCGCGAATGGGTGACCGTTGTAAATATCAGTCCGGTATATGCGGGGCAAGACGCCAGCGGCGGCGAAGGGGTGTACTTCAATGCCGCCCTGTGCGCGGAAACACCCCTCAGCCCGGCGGAACTCAAGCGGCAGGTACTCAACCCGATTGAGAACCTGTTAGGGCGCACCCGCAACACATCTGCTGTGACGGCAGACATTGACATTGTGCTGGTCAATGAGGACGTGCTGACCTACGACGGGCGCGACATCCCCGACCCGGATGTGCTAACAACCGCGCATGTGGCCGTCCCACTGGCAGACATTGCCCCCAATTACGTGCATCCGGTGGAAGGACGCACCCTGGCAGATGTCGCTGCTACTGTCGCTGATCGGGATGCCCTCACCCGCCGCGACGACATCACCCTGTAGCTACCACGCACTGAAGATACGGTAGCCTTCCTGTGCGTGGTGTAGTGCGTCACGGAGGTTGCCGTAAACGCCGATGTTGTGCGTCATGTCGCCCAGGTAATCGGCAATTTCGTGTAACATAGCGTCACTGCCCACCAGGATAGCAAACACGGTGGGGTCGGTCAGGGAGCCGCGCAGCCCCGCCCCGTGCAGGTTTACCCACTCGTCCAGTTCTGCCACCGACGGCGCGAACTGGGTGCAGTCGTAAATCACAAAGTCGTGGCCAAACTCGCCGCTGGTGCGGGCGGCCACCTGCTCGATAAGGTTCGCTGTGCCGCCTTCGCTGACATCGGCGGCGTTGACAATGATAATCGGCAAGTTGCCCATTTGTTTTACGTTTTTCACGATGATTACCTGTCATCTTTACAACGCTTCATGACAAACGTAGGCCAATCCCCAATGGATTGCAATAGTATCGCGGTCATTGCCAGCATAAATTTACGTTATTGGTGCAAAATTCGTGTACTCATACGGATATTTGCCCGCCGAAACCGGCAGCGGCCACACCCTGTTCACGTTCATCATCATCGGGCAAAATAACGCCCGCTTAACCGGGAACCATCGAGGAAACCATTCCATGAACCTGGTAGACCTTATCCGCATCTTGCTGCGGCGCGGCTGGATGATGCTGCTGCTGGCCGTCATTGCCGGGGGCAGCGCTTACTATCTGAGTACGCAGCAAGCACCCATCTACCGGGCGGTGCAGGTGGTGCTGATGGAACCGTCACGCATTGACCTGGGCCTGACGGAAGCCTCACGCGGCACCATTGAAAACAACATCGCCTACATCAACAGTTCCATCCGGGCGGGGCAGGTGATTGAGCGGCTGCGCCTGGATATGGACCCGCAAGCCCTGATGGGCAACAGCACGATTACGCCCAACCGCAACAACCTCACCGTCCGCATTGAGGTAGACAGCTACGCGCCCGAAGTCGCGTCAGACATTGCGCGGACGTGGGGCAACCTGCTAATTGAGTACCGCAACGAACGCAACCAGACCTCCCGCCAGGAAGACCGCATGACTGCTGTGCTGCAAGACGACGCAACGGTGGCGCAAATCCGCCCGCGCCCGCAGGTCAACGCGCTGGCCGGGGCAGTGCTGGGCTTTATCATTGGTGGGGGCATTGCGCTGTTCCTGGAATTCCTTGAAAGCGGCATTTTGCGCTCCCGCGAGGATGTCGAACGCAGCCTTAACGTCCCGGTGTTGGCCGGGATTCCTGACTAACACACGGAGTTCACTGCTGCCTTATGGCTGACCTGATTACGCTCACTGACCCGCGCTCGCCCGCTGCTGAGGCGATGCGAACGCTGCGAACCAACCTGATGTTCAGCAGTGTGGAAAACCCGCTGCACACGCTGCTGGTCACATCACCCGCCAAAGCGGAGGACAAAAGCACGCTGTTGGCCAATCTGGCGGTGACGTTCGCGCAGAGCGGCAACAAAACCATTCTGGTAGATGCAGATATGCGCCTGCCCCGCCAGCACGACATCTGGGGGATAAGCAACGCGCAGGGCCTGGCAACAATGATGCTGGAAGACATCCAGCTTTCGTCGCCGCCGCTGGTGCCCGTCCCAGATGTAGCCAACCTGCACATCCTGCCCAGCGGGGGTACGCCGCCCATCCCGGCAGATTTAATCTCCAGCAGCCGCATGAGCGAAATCATCGGTGTGTTAAAAGCACGCTCAGACTACATCCTGTTTGATGCGCCGCCCGTGCTGGCCGCGACGGACGCTGCTGTGCTGGGCAACAAAGTAGATGGCGTGCTGCTGGTCATCCGGGCCAATGCCACCCGCCGCGACGACGCCATCAAGGCACGGCAGGCACTGGAGCAAGTCAATGTGCGCGTGGTGGGGGC
>DAOTTY010000195.1:0-20878 GCA_034437575.1 Anaerolineae bacterium
ATGCGGATGTCGTCGTGCCGGGCCAAAGCCGCCCCGATACACAGGTCTACCTCAGTGACGTGACGGGAGAAAACCCGCGCATCATATACGAGGAACCGGGGGCCAGTGCCATGTGGATGAACGACGAGCGCATCCTGATTACCGTGCGCGACGAGCGGCGCAATACATCACTGCTGGTGTACACGCCAGCAGGCGACACCCTCAGTGAAATCGGCACATGGTTTGAACTGCGCGATGTAAGTGTGTCTGCGGGTGGGCAGTATGTGGCAATGTCTATTCGCTGGCAGGCCGACCCAACCACCAACGGCGTTTACCTGTTGAATTTATCGACCCCATCCAACCCGCTGATTGCTAAAATGCCCTGGCTGGGGGCCTACCGCTGGCGTGATGCAGACAGCCTGTATTACATCCCCTACCAGCCAGAAACCGACCAGCACACCCTGCGTGTGTATGATGTCATCACACAACAGGATACCGTGCTGGCTGCGCCGCAGTTTGCGCCCTTCACGATTGCAGATGGGCATTGGGTCGTTTCGGCGGATGGGGCACGGATTCTGTTCCAGAATGCCGCCGATGGCCGTAATCTGTATGTATTAGAGCCAGATTTATAACTCACTTGAATTGACGGGTTTTTTGCAGCATCGGGTATGCAACTTGCTAGAATGAGCAACGTAAAGGGTACCAGGGTATGGTACCCGTTCATTTTCACCACTTTGAGAGGATTTGACCTTGCGTAACACGCTGCTTTTCGTTCTTATCGCCGCGCTGGTGCTGCCGTTCGCAGCCATTAGCGCTCAGGATTCTGTTGATTTGGAGGAGCTTACCGCCGAGTTCCCCGCTGAAGATACCATCATCTTTATGGCCGCCCGTGTTGATGATGCTTTCATCGGCAGCTTAGACAGCACCCTTGCCCCGTTTTACCCGTTCATTGAAGACCTGCCGCCGGGCTTCACGCTTGAGCAGGGCCTGGACCTGGCCGTGATGGAAGCCGGTGTGGGCAGCAGCTTTGCCGAAGACATCCGCCCGTGGCTGGGTGATACCGTTGCCGTCGGCCTGTTTGCAGACCCGGTCACACTGGAAGACACCGAGTTCCTGAGCGTTCAAGAATTCACGAACACGCTGGAAGCCGTCGTCGCTATTGACATTGCAGACCGGGCTGGCGCTGAAGCCTTCATCGAGGGCGTGCTGGCCGAGCAGGGTTCCGATTTAGAAGCAACCGAGCGCGGTGGCTACACGGCTTACGAGATTCCGTTTGGCCCGCTGGTACTGGTAGGTGACGACACCGCCCTGATTGGTGAAGAGTTCATCATGGCAGAGTATGGCCTGATTGACGGTGACTTTGAATCGGTTGGAGACAGTGCCGACTACGCCAACACCGTGAATACGCTGCCCGCCAGTAGCTATGTTGCTGGCGTTTACGTTAGCCAACCAGCTTACCGCAGCGTGGTTGAGCTGATCGCAGAAACCAGCACCGACCCGTTCGGCCAGGAAGATGCCCAGGAACTGCTTGAGACGTTGGATGTGCTGGGATTGGGCAGCATTGCTGCGGGTGCGACCAGCATTGAGGGCGGCACGCTGGCCCTTGACGTGACCCTGACGGGCGGCGCTAACCCGTACCAAAACGTTGACCTGGGCAGCATCGACCCGGCTTTTGCTTCGCTCATCCCGGCAACAACGCCGTTTGTGATTCACGGCACCAACCTGCGCGGCCAGTACGATGCCGTTGTAGAAACAATCGCTCAGCTTGAGACCGCCGGCATTGAGGAAATTGAAGACGGTGTGGCGGAAACCAACGAAGCGCTGCAAGCCGAGACTGGCCTGACATTGGAAGACGTGTTCGGCTGGATGGTGAACGACTACGCGCTCATCCTGCGCCCGAGTGACTCCGCCCAGAATGCAACATCTATTTTTGGGCTGGTCGGTAACAATCCGCTTGACTTGGGCGTTTTGATCGACGCCAGCGAAGACCCAGCCGCTGCCGTGGCCCTGGTGGACGCTATCGAAACCGGCCTGCAAGGTGAACTGGCCGCAACTATCACTGAAGGTGAAAACGCCGAAGTTGACCTGGAACTAACCCGCGAAGGCGACATCCTCAACCTGCAAATCATTGACAACAACGGCCAAATTCCCTTCCCGGTTAACCTGCAAGTGGGTGTAACCGACGATGTGTTCTTTATCGGCACGCCTGGGGTTGCCTCCAGCATCATCAGCGGTGACGGTGGCCTGGCCAGCACAGATACTTTCAATGCCGCTTTGCCAACCTTGCTGAGCGAACCTGTAAGCATTTACTACATTGATGTCGGTAACCTCTCTGTTTTGGTAGACATTGCAGAAAGTTTTGCAGAAGAAGAAGCTGACGTGGAAGACCTGCAAACCACGTCCGACATTCTGGCGCTGTTCAGCCACTTTACCCTCAGCCAGGCTGTAGATGCCGATGGCAACAGCTTCGTCCGCGCTACTATTAGCCTCAACTAACGCTCCACTGTCGCGCCGCAGCACGTTTGTATCCGTGCTGCGGCGTTTACGTTATATACTATGAAATGTTTTAAACGTAAAATTTCTGATAATTAAGCCTTTGTAGGGCTTACTTATTGATTCTATCTTAGACATAAACCACAAAAACTGGTAAAAAGTAACTGCAAGGGTAGCGGTCACGGCAAAAACAGCGTGGCACCGCTTCACTGAATTGTATAAATAGAAAAGTCTTATTAAAATTGACATCAAACGACGTTGGTACCGTTTTGTGGGGTATGCCGTGCGCTTCGTCAGATCAGGGAAGCGCGAAGCCACAACAGGCAGTTGGTGGGTTGCGGCAGCACACGAGACGTGTATTGTAGGTATATTGGGATGATGAACTATGGCAGAACACCGTCGAGCTAACACAGTAGACCTGGGTACACCCAAACCGTTGATTGCCAAGAAAGGCACCGACGCTTTACAGCAGCAAAGCAACCCCACCCCCCCTGCTCGTATGACGAATGGTCACAGCCCTGTGACAAATAAGGAACCCCATATGGCCGATGAGGAAGTGATCGAAAAAGCGTTTGTCACCCTGCAAACCGCCGTGCAACAGGCAACAGATGCCGTGCGTATGGCCGGGGCAAATGCCATGCGCCAGGGCAGGTTTGACATTGCCGAAAGCGTACTTCAGCAAGCCCGCCAGTTAGATTTGCTGCGCCAGCAGTTAGATAATGTACAAAAGGGATTTGTTGAACTGGGCGTGGTCGAAACAGATTTGTCGGTACTGACGAAACCGCAAGCACCTGCGGAACCTGCCCCCGTGCCAGTCACGGCACCAACACCCACAGCACCACCAGCCCCCACCAGCATCGTCAGCACGCCAACCCCCAGCCCCCCGCAAATCGTGGACGAACCGACACACCCTGAAAACACGGGCACAGGCGGCCTGAAAACCCCACAGCAGGTCTTTCGTCGCCCGATTTTAGAATCACTTGTGGAAATTGGGGGCAGCGGCGATGCGGCTATCGTTTTGGAGCGCGTGTATAACAAACTTAAATACCAACTCAATGAACAGGATCACACCACGCTCCCGCCAGAAAATGATACCCCCCGCTGGATCAACACGGCCCGGTGGGCACGCAACACACTCCGCAGCGAGGGGCTGATGCGTGCTGATACCCCGCGTGGTACCTGGGAAATTACCGAAAAGGGCCGCGATTGGCTTAACGGTCGCCTGTAGGTGACCACCCAGCAGGTGTAGCGGGTGCGGCGCTTACTAAAACCCTGCGCCAGTTGGTGCAGAAAATAGACCCGCGAAGGTGAGCAGAAAACCGCACCCACAACCAAAGATCATCAACCCAACCGTGTACACAAACACGGACAGGCACCCTTTGCCCATACCAAAGCGCTGTACCTGGCCCAGCGCGAAGCCTAACAGTATGACATAGCCTAAGTTTAGCAGTGGGCTGACCCACTGGTTCAGGGTGTTCGCCAGGGAAAACGCATTCGCATTCCCCTCGATGTTCTGGTAAACAGCGGCATCAACGGGTAGTGCGAACACAATCCCGATGAGCAGGGCGAAGGTAAGGCCATAGTACAGTGAAGCCACATTGAACGTGCGGTCAACTGTTGCGGCAATCGCGCCCTCCCCGCTAAAACCAGCAGTGGCGACCACATGCAGCAAAAACGCTTGTACGAACGTGGCCACCAAGTTGAACAACATGATGAGCAGGCCAAACAGGATGAGAACAATCAGGCCGGAGGTCAAGCTGCTTAGCAGAAAGGCAATAACGTCTTCGTTGCCCGGTTGCGCCAGGAATGACTGATATTCCGGGGCAGTGCTAAAACTTTGCAATGCCGGAACGAAGCGATTGGCCCCTAGCAGCACAAGAATGGTGCTGCCTGCTGCATTGATGAGCGCGAAAATGCCGATGTCTGCCCAGGCGGTATTCCATCCAACGCTGCCGTTTCGGCTACTGCCGCTTTCTGCGTCAATGCGCTCAATGAAGTTTGCGCGTTTCACCGGAGATGCAATCACGCGCATGGCGTCTTCGCCGCTTAGCCCGATGATAGACCCGGCAATGTTCATGGCCTGTGTGTCTTTCATGGTGCGCGGGTCTTTGTCATAGGCTTTACCAAGTTCTTCCAGGGCGGCTGCATCTTCCTGGTCAATGTGGAAGTCCAGCGCCCGGTCGATGTGTTTTTTTGCGCTGAGGTTAACAGGACCCCTGCCGACTTCTTCGTCGGTGTAGCCATCCTCATAATCCTCATCGTCATCCAGCGCGAACATGCTGTCCAGCTCGTCTTCGTCGTCTTCGTCGTCATTATCGGCATATGGGTCATGTGGTGCGTTGTAGGCGGTACGGGCGTCCTCGTCATTATCGCGTGCGAACATACCCCCAAAATAGTCTTCATTTGCGTAGTTATCGTCGCTGTCACCATCAAACGCAAATGCTGAATCCCCCCGCTGTACTTCATCCGTCACCCGTTTGTGATAGGCCAACAGTGCCGCTGCACCCACACCGTCGGATTCGGGTGTTAGTGAATCATCTGCTGACCCAAGGCGTTTTTTGAGGGTTGCCCTACCTTTGCGGGCAAGGTCGCGTAAGTTGGGGTCGGGATCGTTTTTGTAGGACCACGCCAATGCCTTGATTGCCTTCGCCTCGTCGGATTTAGTGAGATAGACAATGGCCTTACGCCGTTTGGCGGCATCTTGACTGCGTAAAAGTTGAATTGCTTGATCGGTTTTTGCTGCCATGTTGAAATCACCTCGAACCAGAAGCATTTACCCTTTATTGCCTCAATAATACATCATTCGACAATGGAAGCCGCCGTTACCCCTATTGAATGGGGGTAAGTTATGCTTTTTGTTATGAAGTCTGCTTCTGTTTCATAAATTTAAAGTTGTCTACTTTATTTTGCACTTGACTCTATTCATTCACAGAACTAAAGTTATTGTAGTCACGGTGACAACGTGCATTACACCACAGCAGACCGACAGATACTTGAAAGGCTTTTATTATGGCTCTGACTAGCTTGACCTACGTAAGTTTCGCCAGCTACGATATGACCGATGAGGATTTGAAAAACATCCTCGCCAAAGCCCGCGAGAAAAACGGGCGTCTTGACGTTACAGGGCTGCTGCTCTACCGGGATCGCTACTTTATCCAGGCACTGGAAGGTGAAGAAGATGTGGTGACTGACTTGTACGATGTCATCGCGCAGGATGAGCGGCACGGGCATGTGCTTATGATAGGCAAGGATCAGATTGACCAACGTGCGTTCGGCACCTGGGAAATGGGGTTCAAGAACCTGAATGATGAAGACTTGTCCCGCCTGGATGGGTACACCAATTATCTGGATGAACCGTTTGACGAGACTACGTTCATAGATGATCCTAACCGCGCCAAGCACTTTCTGAATTTATTCAGGAGCGGTGCCAACTACTAGCGCATTTCGTGGTATACTTGCCTTAAAGCAACCCACATTTGACGTGTGGGTTGTTTTAATTTGCGTTTCAGGTAAGGCAAAGTCATATGCCGCGAAAAAAACCCCCCAGGCGTTCCCCGCCGTCACAATCTGCGCCCGCTCGTACTGTTGAGCTTGAAGTGGCACCCGGTGTGGAGGCATATGCACGCGAGGAACTGCTAGAAAAATTCCATGACCGCCTGGTGACCCCCCCCGTTGTTATACCAGGAGCGCTGCGGCTGGCTTACAGTGGCAACCTGGGTGGGTTGCTGTCGTTGCAAACGATTATTGCCGCCTACCTTCTGGAAACGTTTCCGATTCCGCGCCCGAAAGGGTTTCTAGGACATCAACACTTCACGCAATTGAATACTATGATCGACCAGGTGCGTGCCCTGAGCAACCATGATGATGCTTACACAACTGTACACATCAATGCAGCCGGGTCACGCTCATCGGTGATGGTACGCCTGCTGGATGATCTTGCGGAGGCCAACGCCCTCATTGCTGACCAAGATGAGGGCGACTTGCTTATCCGGCTGCGCCCCAGTGCCGATGAGCACAACGGTTGGGATGCTCTGGTGCGTTTATCCCCCCGCCCCAATGCCACCCGGTCTTGGCGTGTGAACAATCTGCCCGGTGCGCTCAATGCCTCTGTTGCCCGCGTGATGATCCGGCTTAGCCAGCCTACACCCGATGACCGGGTGCTAAATGTAGCGTGCGGGTCTGGCACATTGGCAATTGAGCGTCTGCTGGAATCGGATGCACTGTCCGTGATGGCCTGTGACATTAGCCCGGATGCGTTGGCAGCGGCAGAAGCCAATATCGCTGCTGCTGGCCTGACGGGGCGCATCGACCTGCGGAACTATGATGCGACTGATTTGTTAGTATCGTCTAATAGTGTCGATGTTTTGTTCAGTGATTTGCCGTTTGGGAATTTAACCGGATCACATGAGCAGAATGTGCGCTTGTATCCAGAATTGATGCGCGAGGCAGCCCGTGTGGTCAGGCGTGGCGGACGCGCCGTTATCATCTCGCATGAAATTCGCTTATTTGAAGCTGTTTTACGCGATACTGATAAATGGAAGATCGTGACTGATTTTCAAATTACGTTGAGTGGACTGCATCCGAGGATTTATGTGTTGGAAAGAACGTAGGAATTGAGTTGCATTCTGGCCAAATTCAGGCTAAACTACCGATAGAAGTTTGAACCGTCGTCTAACCGTGTATGCTGCCATTAGCAAGCAATGTGTACACTATACGTAATATACATTGACGAGATTTACGGTTTACTAACTTCCGGCAGACAAAAAAACAGCCCGTGGTTGGATCTATGGCTAGTAGGGACAACCGAACGGGCCTCAAACAAAGACGGCTTGTCATTAATGACATCGCCTATTGGTTGAAAGTTTAACTGAGCGGCTCATTTTTGGCAAGCCATAACACCTTCAAAGAGGTGCATTTATGGCTACAACGTTGAATGAGCTATACAATAGTGCGGTTCACTACCATGCTCTTGGCTACTCAGTTATTCCGGTTTATGGGCTGGCTAGCCCGGATCGGTTCAAACAAGCGGCAGTGCGTTGGGCACCGTACCAAACGCGGCTGGCCTCCCCCCAAACCCTTAAACACTGGTTCCTTGAGCAGCAGTATGGTGGGATTGCCATCGTCTGCGGCAGTGTAAGCGGCCTGGCAGTGCTTGACTTTGACGATGAGCAGCTTGCGGCTCTGTTCGCAGCTACTCACCCCGACCTTATCCAAACCTACACCGTTCGTTCTGGAAAGCGCGGCCTGCCCCACCTTTACTTTCGCGTGCCACAGCACCTATCCACACGCAGCCGCAGCAGCAAAGGCGTCGATTGGCAGTACAACGGTCGCTATGTAATCGCAGCGCCCACATCATCAGACGGTGGTGCCTGGACCGTTGAATGCGACGTGACACCACGTTTCCTCACAGAAGTCGATTTAAGCCGCATCATGGCCTTTATGGATGCCATTAGTCATATCGGGCGTGAAAACGCTGCTGTGAGCGCCTCAGTGCGAAATAACCCCATTCCCGATGATGCCGCACCGTCCGCAAAGCGGCTTATCGCTTACTATCAGGCAAGAGTGCATCAAGGACGCAATAACGCCTTGTTTGAAGCCTGCTGCTGGCTGCGCGACTCTGGCGGCACATTGGAAGACGCATCTGTCCTGGTGCCCGTACACGTCCAGCAAGCGCCTGTAGGTACTCACCCCCCAGAATCCCCTGAAAAACGCCGCAGTGAGGCTCTCAGGACGATTGCAAGCACTTTCAGCCGTTCCCCAAGTCATCGTCAAAAGCCAAAGCTAACCACGCTGCCCAACACACTCCGCGAAGCGATGCTCAAGTACAAGCAAACGCCGCTGCTGCGTGTGTTGGAGGTCATTATCAAAAGTGGCTGGCGGGTTGGGCAGTGCTTTACGCGCCTGGAATTGCTTGAGCGTGTGCGTGAGGTGGGCATTGGGGATTACTCCCTGCGAAAGGCGTTAGCGGCCACTTGTCCCGACGAAAAACCGATTTTCGCGGAGGCTGCAACGGCGGCTAGCGCTGCTGGGGATTGTGGTGATGAATCACCAGAACTTAATGCAATTAAGTTAAGTGGGACACAGCCAACACAAAAACGGGGCCGCCCCTCAGTGACGTACCTCGTGCCAGATTTGCACGAGGTGTGTCAGCGCTATGGCGTTGAGTGGAAAGGCGGTGATGATATTGACCTGTCAGCACTGAACAGCGCAGCACGGTACCGTCAGGCCGTACACACTGCCCTGTTCGAGCGGCGTCCCGGCCAATACAGCCGAACGTGGTTAGCGCGGCGTCTAGGCGTTAGTGCCCGCACGGTACGGCGTTATAACCTGGCTGTTGATGTTACTGTCACACCGATGTTCCATGACCAACCGCTCACCTGGCGGACGCTGTCTGCGCTGGCAGAAGGCGAACTGTATAGCAAGCGTTACGGCGCGTTCTTGCAGGATGAAACCGGCAAGCGCTACCCGCCGCTGCTGCCCGTCGCTCGCAAGTTGCTTAGCCAAAAGCGAATGGTCACGTTTAGCCGCCAACTGCCCAATCACTACACCATGACGCCTGCTCACGCACCCCCTGTGGCCGATACAGCCTCACGCGCTGCGCCACTCCATTCACCCCCACAGGCGGCACAGCCGCCCCTACTTGCCCCCACATCTACCCCGGATGCTCAAGATGCTCACGCTACGTCACTGCCTGGGCCTATGATTACACGGTCTTCATCTGCTGCTGATGCTGCTGAACACACTGCCCTGCGCCCACTCACTGAAGCGGAAGACGCCGTCGCGCAGCGATTACACGCCCTGGGCCAGGGTAAATTATCGCTGCGGCGGGCGCGGTCATTGGTGCGCGAATATGGACGGTTCGCTGTCAGTGATGTAGCTGAGACGCTGCATTTGCGTGGTGATACTGTCAAGAACCCGGCAGGGTTTGCCACGTCGCTGTTGCAATCGCGCTATGGTCGAGATGTGATGGGCCGACTCAATGGGGGGAACACATTGTTGGCCGAAACGTTGTACATGACAGTGGAATGGCACAACCCGCAGCGCAAACTCCAGTGGAAACAGTGCTTGCAGCTCACACACGAATATGGGCCGTCGGCGTTGTCACAGGTCATCACGCTGATGAACGAGCAGCCACAAGGCAGCCTCGTTAACCCGGCGGGCTATGCTATCAGCCGGTTACGTGAAGGGCGCGGGCAGGCCACGTCAAGCAAACCATCGGCTGAACGGGCTGTTCGCGCCCTGATGGATACAACGCGCAGCATCAGCCCTAAACACGCGATTGCAAAGGCTAAGGCGCAGGCATTGGTCAAGCAGTATGGTGCTAAGGCGGTGATGCGGGCGGTTCGTGTGGTTGGGTCACGCAGCAACATTACCAACCCGACCGGGTTCGTTATCACGTATTTACGGTCTGAGCAGAAGGGGCGCAAAAAGCGGCAAAAAAGATAAAAGCGTAACACCTGTTACGCTTTTATCGAGTTGGCTGTGTTCCGATGCCGGAACACACAGGGGAATTACAGTTGCTCAATGCGGGATTGCTGCTCTTGTAACCAGGCAATTAGCTCACGGATGTTTTCGACAGCCTGCTGATTTTCCGTATCTTTGCCGGGGGCGGCCTTCTTGATGAGCTTGAGGGTGTTTTGGTAGTGGTCTTTGGAACCGATACCCGTTTCAGTGGGTGCGGCCTTCGCTTTGCTGCCCGAAACCGTAACAGGTGTTACGCTTTCATCGCCCAACTTACGGATTTCACCTTCGGTCAGATTTCGCTCATCGGCAAATTCCCACAACTCGTTGTTCAACCGCAGCAGTGCCCGGTACTGGCGGATTTGAACCCGATTCCGCAGGCCCATCGCCGCCAGGATCAAATCGCTTTTGCCATAAGGCACGCGATAGCTTTCCCGGTTACTTTTCTGGCCATCGCCCACCTGGGCGTAGTATTCACGCTCATGCCCAAATTCATCCATCACCTTAAACACATGCCCATCACGGCTGTACAGGTCCATCAGCAGGAGTGCAAGCTGGCGTGCCCGACCGATGGCGTTAAGGTCATCGCGGGCGTTGTTTTCAAATGCCTGACGCCACACACTTTTAGTCTCAACCGTTCGGGCGGGAATCTTCTCCCAGTTTTGGTTGCCATCGCGTGTATAGTGATACAGCAGATGATAGGCTAACCAGCGGCGTTCGCCCGTTTCTAGCCGGAAGCCGTCCGTACCGCGAACAACCGTAACCGGATTCGTCAACCCATCCCGCTGGATGCTGCCTGCCAGCTCAACAACGCGCAAAAGCGACATCTCGATGGGATGTTGTTGGCGGGCGTTGTCTGCGCTTTCGCTATCGCTGGAAAGCGCGAGGCGCTCGTGGATGTCGAACGGCGTTTGAAGCTCCGCCTCCACCATTTCAATCCACACTTGAAACAACCGATTTGTATCTGATGCAGCAATTTGCCAATCTGCTTGTTTTCGCACAGATGCTGGCACCGCACGCCGGGGCTGGAGGTGGTCTGGTATGATGTCGAAAATGCTAATCGGTTTGGCCACCATCCGCTGATCCTGAATGTTGTCGAGAATGTCGCTGTAAAGGTCACGATCAACATCTTCCAGGGTTACCGGGGGTGAGGATTCTGCGCGGAGCCGGTTGTTTGAACGAATTCTATCTCGTTTGCTCATGCTCAATAGCCAATGGTTTAGGGCGACCGCACCTGCGGCGCTAGAGTTTTAGACGATCTGGGTCACTCTGTGGAGGGACGGAGGTGTTGCCGTTGGCGGATGTTTGGTCGTTGAGGTATTTTTCAACCCTGCTAACGATCCGCTGCATCTCTTCCGTGGCGCGGCTGTTTGCGTCGAATGTGTAGATAAGCTGCCCCAGGTTAGACGCTTCTGCCCAGGTTGTACGCATGGCAACCGGCTCCCAAACCGATTTGCCGTATATATCTACCAATTCCTTCAGGTTCTCTTGGTGCAGCACGGTGTTGGCTCGGTACATCATGGGCACGATGCCCAGGATTTGGATTGGCCCCAGGCCCCATTTCGAGCGCGATGGCTCGAAGCGTTCGCGGTGGCGCAGGCTTTCAACAAGCCCGTCAAAGCTCAGGTACTCACACTTTGTTGGATAGACGATGGCATTTGTGGCCAGATAGATCGAACCATGTAACAGGGACGGTGTCGGTGACGTATCGAAAATGACAACGTCAATCAAGCCATTAAGTTCCCGAAACCGATCTGCAACCATAAATGCGTCTGACACTTGATTGGCGATGCTGCGTGTTTCTTCGTTGCCAGCCACCACGAACAAGCGGCCCTGGGCTTCAGCTTCTGGCAGCGAAAAATACTCCGGCGGCACAGGCCGCAAGATACTTTTGAAGTTGCCGTCACGAACCAGCAGGTCGTACAGGCCCGGTTCTTTGGAAAGCCCCATAGACACTGTGGCGTGCCCCTGTGGGTCAGCATCTACCAGCACAACCTTATACCCGCGAATGGCCAACCCGGCGGCGATGTGGGTGGCCAGGGTTGTTTTGCCCACGCCACCCTTTTCATTGAGGAGAGTAATAATTTTCATGATGCGGCTTGCTTTCCGTAGCCGGGCTACGCGATGCTGTTTTCCTTGAGCGCGTTAATCTGTTCCAGGGCAGCTAGGGTTTGGTCGCTGGCGCGATAAACGACCTGATAGCCAATAGGGGTGTCATCCTGAACCTTTTGAATGTTGACCAGTTCACGGTCCTCCAACATCTGGAGGCAGTCGATGTCATACGGAATCAGACGGCGTTTGCCAATCGTCTGGGCGATTTGGCGGCGTGTGACCCAGGTAGCATTGGCCTTGATGAGTACCTCCAGCAACTTCCACTGGTGGTTGGTCAACTCGTTGACCTGCTGTGCGAACTCCTCTGGCTGCATTTTTTTACCTTTATGCATTGTGGTTAGACTGTCCTATGACGGTACAAGCATATCCCATCACCGGTGGGGATGCAAATGGAAAGTGGGGGAGTTAGGTTACAAAATGTTTATCCCAAATTGGGCGGCCTGAGTGGTGCAGCTTGGGTGTTTCTCATAGCCCAGGTTAACGGCGGACAGAACCAACACAAATTAGCGTGGGGCAGCGGCAGTCGTGCTGGGTGTCGGGGTCAATGTTGGGGTAAAGCCGGGGGCGGCAAAGTTGTTGCCGGGTCCCGCGTAGGCATTGCAGCCAGCGGATAGAATGCCGCCAGTTGTTCGTCAGTGTCAGCCGTTCCAGGTTGGTTAGCTGGCCGATCTCCGGCGGTGGTTCGGTTAGCGCCATGCCAGGAAGCCGCAGCTTCCTGGCGCAAAAGTGGACAAAGCCAACACAAAAGCACGCATGAAATTATCTTTTACACCAACCACGACCGATGCTGCCCACCGTGGCACGGTGTTGACCGTGTATCCATCAAAGGGCCAGGGCTTTTGCAGGGGTGCGCGGACGGCGTTCCCGCGATGTGAAAACTTGACTTTGCAGTAGCCCCAATAAAAGGATTGTCGAAGTGGACAAAAGCAACACTAATCCATTTTGCAGGGTTTACTTGAACAGGTTGGCACGCCGTAAAACGTTCGTAATATATTTTATGGTGTAGCACAATTGCCGGGGTCAAAACCAACATGAATTCAGCGGCGTGCGCTGCTTGAACTGATGGGTATACACGTTTAAACAAAAATATGAAAAATTACCTGTTACAGTTGTGTAAGCTAAGGCGTGATTCCTATAGCCCATGTGAAAATGATTGGCGCGACATCACCGTACCTGCCCGGCAAAATCGCAGCGTGGGGTGATGCTCATCTACGCAGTTTGCCGCTAAAATGTGACTCAAAGGTGCTGGCGTGGAAGTAATCAAAAACGAGCGCTTGTGGCGCTCGTTTCCGGGTGAATCAGGCAAGCCGTGTGGCTTGCTTATGGTTACGCTTCAGGTTCAGCCTCGGTATTGGCTTCTTCCTCGACCGGTTCAGAGGCGACTGGCACCTCGTCGCTAGCTTCGGTCACGTCCACAGCAGCTTCAGCGGCCTGTACAGCATCAGCACCTTCCTGGCGCTCGAACATCCACTTTTCCTGCTCATCAGCGCTCACGTCGTCCACGCTCAGGCCGATACGCTGGCGCTCAGCGTCAACTGTGATAATCTTCGCCAGCATGTCGTCACCCTCACGGATAAAGTTCCGCAAATTGGTGGTGTCCAGCGTTTGCATGTTGCTGATGTGAATCAACCCCTGCAAGCCGTTTGGCATAGACACAAACACACCGAAGTCCACGATGTTTGTGACTGTCACCGTAACCAGGGTGCCTTCGCTGTATTCCAGGTTTTGCCAGGGGTCCGGCAGCAGCACCTTACGATTTAAGCTGATGCGGTCTTTCTCGCGGTCGATGCTTTCAATACGGACGCGCACTTCATCACCAATGGCCAAAATTTCGCCAGGGTGATCCACAAAACGGTGATCCAGCTTGGAAATATGAATCAGGCCGTCTACACCGCCGATGTCTACGAATGCACCGAAATCCACAAGGCCCACAACCCGGCCATCCACATCCTGGCCCACGTCCAGGTTGTTCATAGCAACCTGCTGGAGTTGGTTTTCTGCCGCACGCTCACTGAAGATAAGGCGGTTACGCAGGCGATCCACTTCAATCACCTTCACGTCCAGCTTATCTTCAACCAGGTCGCTTTTGGCCTGGTTCATCTCGTAGTCTGACGAGAAGCGGGCAATGCTGGTAATTTGCGACATCGGGATAAACCCGGTCAGGCGCTTGTAGCGGGCCAGCAAACCACCGCGATTCGTACCCACCACCGTCACCTGGACGATCTGGTCTTCGCTCATGGCTGTGCCTGCCGCTTCCCAGTCTTCCAGTTCCAGGCCCTTGTTGATGGAAACAATCAACTCGCCGTCGGCGTTGCTGGGTTGCATTACGTAAGCACGAACGCGGGCACCCGGTGTCAGGTTTTCCTGGATGAATTGATTGTCCAGGCGGTCCAGGTCAGTCCGAGGGACGAAAGCATCGCGCTTGAGGCCCACATCTAGCATAACCTCGTAGTCATCTGCTGAGATGACGACGCCATCCAGAATTTGACCCCGGAAGGGACTGGCATAGTCATATTCTTCGAGCAGGGCGGCGAACTCATTCATCTCGTTCATCGGATCGTCCGTTTCAGAGAAGTCTTGCTCGCCGGTGTGATCTGTGAGATCGGTATTTGCTACCAAACTATCCTCTTCATTTTGCCTAGCCAGAGTTTTATCGGGCGGAATTGTCGAATACATTTGAAGAACAAAACGCCACTCTGAGTGAGTTCGCTGTGAACCCAGGCAAAGCGGCTAATCCAACGCACGTTGTGTTAATGAAGTTTGCAGGTTAAAACGAGCGTGCAGGTGACTTAGTGCTTCAAATGTTGGAAGCGCATCTGGCTAAATTAGACGCCTTTCGACATTTGCAAGTTTAGTACGCTTTACACCGTAAATCAACGGTGATCGCTTACTGGCACATAAGAAGTCCATCAGTATAGCGTAGATGCTGCTTTAACGCTAATTCAAAGAGAAGTTACCCGGAGCGTCGTCCAGCTCACTATATTTAAGCATGGTTTCGAGCAGGGCATTTTCTGTGCTGTACAGGGCGCGCACACCCGCCACGAATGCGGGGGCATCTTCGGCTTCCAACAGCACCTGCTTTTTGCTGGATTCTATGCTGAGAATAAATGCCGATAAATAGGCAAGGGCCATTGATTCTGTCGGTAGTTGGTCGGGGTCAAGTTGAACATCGCCCGCCTGCGCCCGGATTTCTAAATAGCGGATCACGTAGGGGCGCAGCTTTCCGATTTGAGATTCCAGTTCTTCTACGCTGCCGACAGGCATGGGGTCATTCTCGACGCGCCCCACCAGGTAGGGCTGGCTTTCGCGGTCTAGTTCTAATACGCGAAAGCGTTCCTCACCCACGGCTACCAGGTTCATCCGGCCTTGAATGAGCGGCTGCACCTGCGTGATACGGGCAGAGCAGCCCGTCGTGTAGGGCTTGGCGACCGGGCCGAGCGCTTCCTGGCCTTCTTCAATCAAGACAACCCCAAACGGGATTTTTTCTGAAATGCAGGTGTTAATCATTTGCTTGTAGCGTTCCTCAAAAATATGCAGGCTCAGCGGCATCCCTGGGAACAAAACGGTGTTGAGTGGAAACAGCGGTATGTCAGTCATTAGAGTATAGTGCCTTTTCCCAATGCGATTGGCCAAAAACCCGGCAGTCGCATCCTTCAGTCTGAATTTGTTACACAGCACAGTCTAGCAGTCGTGTATGAGTTGGTAATGAATGTGAATGGAATACGCTACGGCGTGAACGCCGGGCCAGCGCCAGAAAAATGAATCACATCTGAGGGAGGCTGTGCTAAAATGCTAACGTTTTTGGTTGCTGTACCACAAAGGTTAACCCTGTCCATCACACCCGCCCCATTAACCCTGATAAGGATGTAACGACTCGCTATCCACACAAGGCCAGCACCGTTCGCCTGGACCCAGCGAAAATGCTCGAAGATACGATTAGATAGTTGTGTAAGCAAAGGCTGCTGTTATGAATTCATCTGTTGTTAGCACTGACTGGCTGGCAAATCACCTGAATGACGCAAACACCCGCATTGTGGATATACGCGGGTACGTTAAACCGGCCAGCGAACCCCCGCCGCACTACTTCAACTCCCGCGAGGACTATGACCAAGCGCATATCCCCGGCGCGGTATTCATCGACTGGGTTCACGAAATCACCGACCCGGCAGACCCGCGTCACGCACAGGTCGCCCCTCCCGAACGCTATGCTGAGGCCATGCGGCGCAACGGTATCAACAATGAAACGTTTGTGGTCGCCTATGATGACGGGGTGGGTATGTTCGCAGCACGGCTGTGGTGGACGCTGAATTATTATGGTCACACACAGGCCGCTATCCTGGAAGGCGGCTATGGCAAATGGTTGCGTGAGGGGCGGCCAACCACCGCCGAAGTGCCAGCACACTCACCAGGAGATTTCACGCCGCAGGTGAATTCCAGGGTGCGCCGCACTGCCGATGAAGTGTCTGCCAAACTCAATCAACCCGGCACGCTGCTTATCGACGTGCGTTCTGCTGGTGAATACACCGGCGAATACAGCCGCACCTCACGGTTTGGACACATCCCAGGAGCCGTGAACCATAGTCGCTCCGCTTTTACCAACGAGGATGGCACGTTCAAGCCTGTGGACGAGGTGCGGGCGGGGTTTGTGGGCACTGGTGCGACCGATGACAGAGACGACATCGTGGTTTACTGTAATGCGGGGGTGTCTGCCAGTTTAACAATGCTGGCCATGCGCCTCGCAGGCTATAACAACGTATCAATGTACGATGGAAGCTGGAAGGATTGGACCAGCGACAACAGCCGTCCCGTCGAAAAGTAACGTAACATCTATGAGGTAGCTTATATGGAAAAGCAGTCTAACGAAGCGCCGCAATTCTTAGCCGAAGAAGCGCAAGAGCAAACTTCACAGGGGCGGTCCAGTGTCCCGGTTCTGTTTGCTGTATTTGCATTGATAAGCGTGGCGATGGCTGGCATTGTGTTATTTACCAGCCGGGACGCCAGCCAGTTGCAGCCACCCGGTACGCGGGCGGCACAAATTGCGCGTGGCTCAATTATTGGCTTTGAGGTACCGCCGTTTTCCCTGGAAACACTGGAGGGTGAGACGGTTAGCATCTCTGACTATCGCGGGCAAGTTGTGTTTCTTAATTTTTGGGCGACGTGGTGCGTGCCGTGCCAGCGCGAAATGCCCGCCTTTGAAACATTTATGGCTGCTGGCCGTGAAGATGCGGTGGTGCTGGCGGTTAACAACGGCGAGGCAACATCCGATGTGGCGAGCTTTGCGACCACCTTCGGCCTTGAGCATCTGCCCATCCTGTTAGACCCGGAGTTCAAAGTGGCCGATGGCCTCGGCATCGTAAACCTGCCCGTGACCTACGTCATTGACGAGCAGGGCATCGTGCAAAACTTCAAGCTGGGTGAAATCACCCTGGAAGAAATGGAAGCCTACATCGCGGAAATCCGGTCGTAGGCTCACAGCATCTCACAAAGGCCAAGCAGCGCCCCGGCACACGTCCGGGGCGTTTTGCATTTACCAGAACAGTGTGCCTGGCCCGCCCTTGAACGGCCCTACAATGTCAGACGTAATCCAGCCGCCGTAGAAGTCGCCTTCCTGGGCCTGCACCTGTTCGTTGCCCACATAGCACGCATCCATCTTGCCGGGGTACAGCGCGATATGCGCTTTGAGGGCGGTGAAGTTCGGGGTCGGGTTGGGGTAGTGCCACACCCCGTGTTGCACCGCTTTGTCGTCTACTTCCAACGTGAAGTAGGACGCCTTGCCCTTAAACTCACAGAATGTTTGGCGCGGTGTGGCTTTGAGGAACTCCATTCTCACGTCCGCCATCGGGATGTAGTACGACGGCGGGTGGCTGGTTTCCAGCACGCGCAGCGCGTTAATGGTGTCTGCGATAGTCACGCCGTTGAAAACGACGCGCACACGCTTGTCGGTGGGTTCCACGCGGGGCGGGCGGGGGTAGTCCCAAACCGATTCCTGTCCAGAACCTGGCTTCTCAGGTTTTGTATTCGCTGGCATCCGATGAATCTCTTTCCGTAGCGATCTTGTCGTAAAGTCTAAACGCTGACAGTGTGGATTTGGGGTTAAGGGAGTTTAAGCGTTGTAGCGCTGCCTTTTAGCCACTGTTCCCGATGGCAAAGCAGTTCGCTCAGTGGGCGTGGCGAGAGGCGGGTTACATCGGCTGCCCCGGTCGTCATCTCATCACAAAAGCGCTGCGCCTGCACTGAGCAGTCAGTTGGGGAGGAAGATCGGCACCCTGCCAACTCATCTTCACGCTATGCTTCTTGTGGCGGGTACTCGATTGCGACCAGCGCAGCCTTAATCTGCTCCCAGGATGCCGGATCGCCCCACTCGACAACGACCTGCTTGGTGTTTACCGCAGCCTTGACGGACGCAACCCCCGCAAGCTCGCCCACTTCATTTTCAATGGCACGCACGCAGCCGTTGCAGCCAATCGCGGGGACGGTGAATGTTTTCTGTTCCATCGTGGTTACCTTTTGAGTTCACAGTGAATTCAAATTAAGTGTACGCCAGTCCGGTTGCGTGTCAATAATGATGAATGTCAGTAATTGTGTGTGATGTTGCCCTGCATTAGTACAAAGCCTGAACCTCTAGAGCTTCTGTGTAGGTCAACTCACGGTTAATGTAGATATCTACCGTCCATGTACCCAGCTTGCCCTCGTCAATGGGGTGAAACCAGTAAACCGACGCGGCTTCCTGAAAGAAGCGCTCGGTTTGATAGCTGCGCTGCACCCCGTCAGGCTCGGTGAAAACAAAGTGAATACGGGTATCCTCGCCGTCAAGATCATCCAGCAGCAGGCCCACACCAATCGAATCGCCGGGGGTGAAGTAGCTGCGCGACTGGCTCAACCAGCAGCTTTCTAGCTCCCCCCGGTACTCAAACAGGAAGTCGCGCCGCGAGAACGGTTCCCAGCAGGCATCCATTGCAAACTTTGGATTCACAACCACCGTCCGCACCACGTTGGAGCCGACAACGGGCGGCTTTGTAAAGTTCGGGTACAGCATCTGGCTGACGACGGGCGAAATCGCCAGCAAATACTGGTTGATTGTGCCGTCTTGCCGGGTGGTGGGCGGCTGCAAATTGGGTACGTTGAGGCTTTTCTGGCGGGCAAACACAATGCCGATGGCCGTCGGGTTGCGCTGTTGACCAGGCAGGTCCTCAAACATCACGTTGACTTCAGCCCGCAGGCCGGTATCAAAGCCGTTTTTGGCCGCTACGCTAATGCTGCCGGGGATGCCCTGCGATGTGTACTGGCGCTGGGTAAGCAGCATCGCCCCGAACAGCCACCGCGCAATCTGGCCCTCGTTGGTATCTAGCGGGGCGTCGGCGGCCAGTTTGAGCATGTACTCAGCCAGGGCGCGGGGCGTGGCGCTGTTATAGTCGGTTGTGTCAAAGTAGAGCGCGTTGGCTTCGATTTCGTCAGCGTAGGTGTAGCGCGGAATGTCGTTAAAATAGGTATCCAGGCCAGTTGTGCCCTCAGAGCGGTAAAAGCGTGACGCCATTGAAATGGGAACGGTGCCCCATGTCTCATCCAAGAGGGCCAGTTTTTGCCGGTCTACTTCGCTGTAGGGGATAATCTGGCCAATGTCGTCAATGCCGAGCGATTCAACGTAGGCGTCTACGGTTTCCCAGCCCATCGCATCCATGACCATCCACGTTGCCGCATTGTCGCTGCAACTAATCATGATGTCGCTAAGTTCGCCTAACGTCACCTGCTCATTGAGGACACCGCCATTCAGGCAGTCGTTGCGTCCGCCCATCCAGTAGCGCTCACTGAACGTCAGCGGGGTGTCAAAGCCAATTGTCCCGTTAGATTCAAGAATCATCTGGTAAAGGGCACCCGCGACGAACACCTTCGGCACGCTGGCAACCGGGAACATCGTGTCTAGGTTTTCTGCACAGCCGTTGCCCGTTTGCAAATTGAGGATGACGGCCCCCACCATGATGTTATCGTCTGGGGCGGCAGCGGTGAAGTTGCAGTTGGGCAGCGCGTCCAACACAGATGTAGACTGCGCTTCTGTAGGCATCGTGGCACTTAACAGTGCGATCAGTACAATAAAGACTGGAATTAGCCGGGTCATGATGCTTTATTCGACTCTGTTTTTCCCCATAAGGTCGTGTCTCCACTCATAAGTAACAGGATAGCACAAAAAGGTTATTGACGCGGTAAATTTCGCTGTACTTCCCCCTGAAATTCAGTAGACTAGCCGCGCTCAATCCCACAACCGAAACGGTTACATGCCCGCTATGCTACTTATACAAAACCGCCTTTGCACCACAACTGCGCTTGCCCTCACGTTGTTTGCTGCCACGTACACCGCACAGGTGAGTGGGGATACGCTGGAGTGGCTGCACAGTGATTATGACGTGCGCCGCTGGCAGTTCATGGTGTATTACGGGGTTTGGTCTGCTGTGCTGGCGGTGGCGTTTGCCTTTGAGCCACGCCTACGTGGGGAACTGCGCCAGAGCCGGGCGCTAGGCGCGGTGACGCTGCTTGGGCTGGGGGTCGGGGCAGCGTCTGTGTTGTGGCTGGCAGATGACCAACCGTTCAGGTTGTTCAGGGGGGTGCCGCTTGTTTCTGTAGCGATTGCCTACACGGTAGCTATCGCCGCGCTGCTGGTTTTGCTCACGGTGGAAAATCCGCTGGCAGCACCGACCCGCCGTATGACGCGCTACGCAACGGCGCTGCTGGTGGCGATGATTGTGGCACTGGCCGCAGCGCACATTGCCAGTGTGGGGCAGTTCGTCCGGTTGGATGATGTGTTTGACGAGTTCATTCTGGCGGGCACCATGACGAACTT
>DAOTTY010000196.1:0-22613 GCA_034437575.1 Anaerolineae bacterium
CGCGAAGCCGGGGCCATCCTGATGGAACGATTTGAACAGCCCCACCAGATCAAAGCCAAGAGCAGTGTCTTCGATGTCGCCACCGAAGCTGACCAGGCTGCTGAAGACCACATTGTTGCTGCCCTGACGGCGACCTACCCCGAACATGCTATTGTTGGAGAAGAGGGCGGCAGTCAAGGGGTTGCGCTAGCCGATGCCACCTATCACTGGTATGTTGATCCGTTAGACGGCACGACGAACTTTGCGGGCAACATCCCACACTTTTGCACCAGCATTGCGTTGGCCACCGCCGACGGCCAACCCCTCGTTGGCGTGATCTACGACCCCAACACAGATGAGATGTTCAGCGCAGTGCGGGGCGGCGGCGCTACCCTCAACAACAAACCGATTGCCGTCTCTGGCACAGCCAAACTGGAACAGTCCGTGCTGGCGTTGGGCTTTCCGTATGCCAAGCGCCCCCAGGATACGGACAACTTGCGCCAGTTTGAGTATTTTGCACCGCGCACACGCGGGATGCGGCGTTTTGGCAGTGCGGCTTTGGAAATGTGCTGGGTGGCGGCGGGTCGGTTTGAAGCCTACTGGGAGTGGGGCTTGCACCGCTGGGATTTCTTTGCGGGGATGCTGATTGTGGAGGAAGCAGGCGGTAAGGTCACTGACTTTGGCGGCAAACAGAGTGACACACTGCTTGACGGGCGTCAGGTGTTGGCCACCAATGCCAACTTGCACACCGCCATCGTTGAGGGCATGAAATACGTGGCGCAGCGACCATGAGGGTTATTTTACTCGTCGCAACTGCTGCCCTGATTGCATCCGGGGTGGTGGTGGACGCCCAGGTAACCTGCCCAGCTGTTGACCGAGTGGTGCCGCCAGTTGACATGTCCCTGTTCAGCAATGTGCAGGACTACGGTGTGCGCTCCCCGCGCCATGACGGGCGCTATCACACGGGCGAAGACTGGGCACTTACCGAAGCCAACGCCGTTGGCCAACCCGTGCGGGCAATGGCCAACGGCATCGTGACCTATGCCTATGACCAGGGCTGGGGCCGTGACGGGGGCGTGGTCATCTTGGAGCATACTATGCCGGACGACAGCACGATTTACAGTGTATATGGCCACCTGATGCAAACCCAAAGCGCCCCCTTCCCGATGGGGGTGGCCTGTGTGAGCGCAGGCGATGTGATCGGCGCGATTGCGGACGCCCGCCCGGCCCCGCACTTGCACTTTGAGATTCGCGCTCGCAATGGCCGCTCGCCAGGGCAGGGTTACACCTGGGCATACCCTGATGAATCCGGGCACAGGCACCCGTCGCGCTTTTTGCAAAACTGGACGGCCCGCCTGGATCGGTCGGTGGGTTGGGTGGCCAACCTGCGGCCCACGAACGGCTATCACACGCCGCCCGTCATCCTTAGCGACAACAGCCTGCTCATTGCCAATGGATCACAGGTGGTGCGCCTGCTGCCCGATGGACGGCAGCTATGGCGTGAGCAGCTTGACGTACCTATTGCGTCGATCATCGGCTTCCAGGGTGCCAGCTACGTCTACACTACCGATGGTAGAATCCAGCAGATGGACGCGGAAGGCGAACTCATCGACAGCATCCGCACGGATGTTGCCATTACAGGGTCGCCGTTCGTGCTGGATGACCTGTTGGTGTTCAGTGCAGGCGGTAATGGGTTGGTCGCCTATGATCGGCGTTTGCGGGCGGTGCAGTGGCAAACAAGCGGCCTGCCTATCTTTCGTGAGGCGTGGGTCGGGTCGCAGGTGATCGGCTTCCGCACCCACAGCGGCACCCTCATGACCACCTCTCGCAGCGGCGAAACCGTGCTTGATGAGGCGCGGCTAGGCACAGGCAGTGTCATGGTCAATGCGGACGGGGCGCTGCTGGTGTATTCATCGGGAGGGCTGTGGCAGATCACCGCTGATGGCAATTGGCAGCTTGCGCCGTACAATGTGCCACTGCCAACCGAACATGGAGCGATTGCCGCCGCCAGTGAAGGCGATTGGCTGCTGTATGATGGCGTGAACATCCGGCGCTATGGGGGAAACGGCGTGGAACAGTGGGCTTACCCGATGCCAGCCACAAACGGCGCGGCGGCACTGGCTGAGGTCGATGGGCGGGCACTGCTGTACACTGCCAATGGGGACATTGCCGTTGTGAGTCCGTTGGGCAGGCGCTGTTACATCAAGGTGTGGGCAGGCCACGACGCCTACCTGTGGCACAACCTGGGCGACGACGGCACCCTGCGTGTGATGATAGGCAGCACCGTTACAGGGTTGAACTGGCAGCGCTTCTCCCGTGATTGCGACCTGTAGCCAATCACCACCAGAAGAAGCCATACCCTGACGCGACGTTGACGCCATGCCAGATCACGCCGCTGGCCAGATGCAGCGCCAACAGCGTGCCCGTGAGGATGAACCCGCCTGTACCGGGTTCGCTGCCTGCTTCAATGGCTTGCCACCACGTCGCAAACGCCCCCAGGCTGACCATGTACAACAGCAGCACGCCGATATTGGCACCCCACACAAAGTTTCCGTGGGTAAAACGTTCGCCGCTTTCCGCCAGCAGATAGGCATACAACACCCCGCTCACGTACAGCGCCCACGCCAGCCACAGCACGCGCATCTGCGGCCACTGTGATCGCCGCCCAACCGTCAACGCCAGTGGCAGCGCAGCACTCAGCCCCAACTTGAGCGCCAGCATCCAAACCCGGCTTTCCCGGTGTAAAAACACCCCAAACGGTGCCCAAATCACACTGGACTGGAACCCCTCAGCATCAGTGGCCGCATCTGTGAAAAAGCCCAGGTACTGCGCCGCCAGGATCACAAGTGCGGGGGCCACCATCCCCAAAGCCAATGACCAGCGCACCCGCCGCCAACGGACGACCTCATAGGCGACGAACAGCCCAACCGGGGGCAGCAGAATCATCACGAGGTTGGGCTTGAGCAGCGCGGACGCCACCACCGCCAGCGCCATCAGTGCGGCTTCCCACCAGCGCGGGTTCCCCCACGCAAACGCGAAACGGGCGGCGCTCCACAGCAGCACAATTGCAAACGGCTTCAGCAGCACCGTTGACGGGTTGTGAAACAAATTGGTCACCGCCACATAGCCCCGGTACAGGTTGGCATCTGGCAGGGTAGGCAGCGTGATAGGCGTTAGCAGCAGCGTGGCGAGCGCCAACCCACCCGCCACCATCCGATTTTGGACGCCATACGCACGCAAAAACGCATAGGCCAGCAGCACAGTCAGCGTATTGGCCAGCCCAAACGCGACAAACGCCGCCTGGAACAGCGCTTCATCGCCGTTGGCGGGCATCAGGGGGGCCAGCGCAATCAAAATGAGGTGCAGCAAAAAGTTAGGCCGGTTGATGTCTGCCAGTGACTCAATCGTGGCAGCGTAGCCAATGTGAATCTCAAAGTCACCGCCAGTGACGATAAACCGGGCTGGCCAGTACAGCGCCACCGTCACCAGCATGAGTGCCACTGGCACCCCCCAGCGGCGGTTCACGTCCGGCAAGCGCAGACGCCAATCCGGGCGCAGCACCCACACCGCCCCCATCACCAACCCAACCGCCAGCCCTGCATATAGCCCCGCCAACCGCCGCGTAGAAACAACCACATCAGCAGCGTAGCGGCGCGTTACGCCTTCAGCCAGGTCAACTGCCAGGTGCATTTGCGTGTCCGTTGCCGGGCAAACGATACGCCCACCGCTGTCAGGCACATCCTCCGCCGAGTCCAGCAAGCCCGGCCCAAAGCGCACCGCCTGCGCCCCCGTCACAGCCCAACTGACCGCTGTACAGCCATCCCACCCCGTCACCGGACGCGCTACGGTAAACATTACCTGGGCGGTTCGCGGCGTCGCTTCAATCACCGTTGGCGTGGGGAACAACAGCGGGTAAAGCTGCCCAATGACAGGCATGGCAGCGGCCAGCAGCAGCACCGCACACAGACCGCGCATGGGCCAGTGCATCCGATGAGAGTGGGCAGCGCTTTGCGGTTGCGTTATGGAGGGGTTCGACACGATACACTTCCCATATGGAATCACGGCACCAGAGTATAGTGTGAGCTTCAGATGAGAGGAAGGGTGCCCCTGGCAAAGTTATGTGGCAGCCCTACAATGCCGGGAGTGCATACACATTGGCGAGGCAACTGGCATGAGCTACACCCCCCTGCAATTGGCAGACGCATTCATCAAAGCAGGCGAACTGGACGATGCGTTAGACGCGCTCAACCAGCACCTTGCCGACCATCCCAATGACGCGGAGGGGCGGCGGCTGCGGGCGCAAGTACTGCTCCGCACGGCTACGCCAGATCATCTGCGCCTGGCGCTAGCCGACCTACAGGCTGTCCCCCCAACTGCCGCAGATGACTTTATCCTGTCCGTGATTCACGAGCGCTCCGGCCAGCCCGACGAAGCGCTGGCACTGGCCCGTCAGGCGTATGAAACCGCTACCGACGACGCCCTCAAAGCGCGGTCACTAGAGCGGCTGCTCGGTTTAATGCAGGCGGCGGGGCAGGTGCAGGCCGCACTGGACATGGCGTTGGCAAACGATTGGATGCAGTGGGCCGCTGATGCTGCTGCCGCGCTCAACGCTGATGCCGCCGCAGCAGACTACTACACCCAGGCGCTAGAGCGCATTGGCAAGCTGTACGACATCACCTCCGATGCGATTGCCGCCAATATCCGGGCGCGGGTGCTGCTCAAACGGGCAGGGGTCTATCACCGCCTTAAACGCTTCACAGAGGCCGACGCCGACTACGCAAGTGCCCAGGCTATCATCCCAGATGACCCGATGATCGGCTTCAATCGTGGGCTAATCGCTGCTGACCAGAACGACAACGACGCAGCACGCACCGCCATCCATACCGCTTTACAAACCGCGCCCAGCAGCCTGCAAACCCTCATGCTGGCGGAACTCCGCGCCAACCCCACCTATGAGCCATTCATCCCCGCAGATGCCTGATCTGGACGCTGAAAATCGCGCCATACATGCTCCCTGCGAGCAAATTTAGACTCGTCAAAACCCTTTTTTAATTAATGTAGTGACTGGGGCTTGACATCTGATTTAGGTATGGCTAAAAATAGAGTTTGTGCAGCCTTCATTGGTTGTATAACTTGAACCCTACCTCCCAAACAGAAGGAGTAAGCAACCCGTGAAACAGTCCCTTTTAGCTGTGTTTATGAGCCTCGCCTTGCTAATAGGCGGCTTGGCCAGCGCCCAGGCCGACAGCCTGAATGTGGTCACCACCACCACCCAGGCTACCGACCTTGTGAACATCCTGGCTGAGGGTGCCGAAGGCATCACCATCACCGGCTTGATGGGCGCAGGCGTTGACCCGCACCAGTACCAGCCGACAGAAGCCGACATCGCCGCGATGAACGAGGCCGATATGGTGGTTTACAACGGGCTGAACCTGGAAGGTCAGTTCGATACGGTGTTTAACGCGCTGAGTGAACAGGGCGTGGCGACGTTCGCGCTGGGCCAGCCTGTTAAAGACGCCGGGTTCATCGTTGGCGGCTTTGATCTATCCGACGAGTTAACCAACGTAGACGACCCGCACTTCTGGTTCGACCCGCGCAACTGGGAAATCACCACAACCACGCTGGCCGATACGCTGGCCGAACTGGACCCGGCCAACGCCGATGTGTATACCGCCAACGCCGAAGCCTACATTGAAGACCTGCAAACGCTGTTTGCCTGGGCAGACGAGGGACTGCGAGCGGTGCCTGCTGAACAGCGCTATCTGGTCACCAGCCACGACGCCTTCAGCTATTACGGGGCGGGCTTTGGCTGGCGTGTATTCGGCATCCAGGGCCTATCCACAGAGGATGAAGCCGGGGTGGGCGACATCCAGGGCACGGTGGACTTTGTGATTGATAACAACATCCCCGTGCTGTTCGTAGAAAGCAGCCTCCCGCCGGATACCATTCAGGCGGTGGCAGAAGCTGTTGAGGACGCGGGCGGTGATGTGCGCGTGGGTGTGCGTGAACTCTACTCCGACGCAATGGGCGAGCCAAACACCTTCAGCGGCACCTACATCGGCATGATTGCCGAGAACACCTTCACGGTGCTGCAATCCTACCAGTGTGCCGGTGTTGACATTGAGATTCCTGAGTGGCCGGAGTCGCTGGAATTGGATGTACCAGAAGCGGTTATAAACACTGATTGTGACGGAATGATGTAACAACCGCCAGGGTAATACACGTCAAATATGGGTGGGGCGTAACAAGTTTGCGCCCCATGCAACGCAATAGGAGAACAAATTATGGAAGAAAACAACCCACAACGACCGATTGCCCTCGCCGTTGATGACCTAACCGTCGCCTACAACAGCAAGCCTGCTATCTGGGACGTTGACCTACAAATACCCGAAGGCGTGCTCAATGCCATCGTTGGTCCAAACGGGGCGGGCAAATCCACGCTGATTAAAGCCGTCCTCAACCTGATTCCGCGTGCCGCAGGAACAGCCACATTCTACGGTAAGCCCTACGAACAGGCGCGTTCGCTGGTGGGGTACGTCCCGCAGCGCGGCAGCGTAGATTGGGACTTTCCCACGTCTGTGATTGACGTGGTGACGATGGGCTTATACGGCAAGCTGGGCTGGTTCCGGCGGCCAGGGCGCAAAGAGCGCGAGCAAGCCATGCACGCGCTCGATCAGGTAGGCATAGCCGATTTTGCCGACCGTCAGATCAGCCAGCTATCTGGCGGGCAGCAGCAGCGTACCTTTTTGGCGCGGGCGCTGGTTCAAGACGCACACATTTACTTCATGGATGAACCTTTCGCCGCTGTTGACGCGGTAACGGAACGGGCCATCGTTGCGATACTACGTGAGCTGCGCCAACGGGATAAGACTGTCATAGTGGTTCACCATGACCTGCAAACGGTGCCGGAATACTTCGACTGGGTGACGCTGCTCAACGTGGAAGTCATCGCCAGCGGGCCGACCGAAACGACGTTCACGCCAGAAAATCTGCGTAAAACATACGGTGGGCGTGTGGCGTATCTACAGGGCGACCAGCCAGCCGCAGCAGTAGGAGACTAGCCCATGTTACACCTGTCAAACGAGGACAAACGTGTGTGGGCGGTCATCGGCGTTACCGTGCTGCTGGCCATGTTGTTCATCCCGTTCAGCCAGATGACGCTGGGCGTAAGCTACACCTACACCGTGCGGATTGTCGCCGTCGGTGGGGCGATATTGGGGGTGGTGAGTGGTGTGTTGGGCAGCTTTGCTGTGCTGCGGCACGAAAGCCTGATGGGGGATGCTCTGTCGCACGCAGCGCTGCCGGGGGTGGGGGTGGCCTTCCTCATCGCCGGGCGTGACCTGAGCGTGCTGCTTATCGGTGCGGGCATCGCCAGTTGGCTTGGCGTGCAGTTTATCCGCGCCCTGCTAGATACCACTCGCATCAAGCAAGACGTGGCGATGGGCATTGTCTTGGCCGCGTGGTTCGCAGCCGGAATTGCCCTGCTGACCTACATCCAGGGCCGCGCTGATGCAAGCCAGGCCGGGCTGGATACATTCATTTTTGGGCAGGCGGCAGCGATGGTCGCCAGTGATCTTATCCTGATTACTGTTGTGGGGGCTGCGGCTTTTGTGGTGCTTGTGCTCATGTGGAAGGAATTCAAGCTCGTTACCTTTGACCCCGATTTTGCCGGGTCAAATGGCTTTCCTATCAAGTTCATCAACGCGCTGCTTTCCACGCTGATTGTCGTGGCCATTGTGTTGGGTTTGCAGCTTGCGGGCGTCATCCTGATGGTGGGCATGTTGATTGCCCCCGGTATTGCCGCCCGCCAATGGACGCAGAAACTCAACCAGATGGTCGTGCTATCGGGTGTGTTTGGTGCATTTGCTGGCGGCGTGGGGGCCGTCCTGAGTGCGGTTGACGCTGACGTGCCCACTGGCCCCATGATTATCGTGGCGGCCTTTGCCATTGTCATGATTTCGATTGGGTTTGCGCCAGAGCGTGGCTTGATCTGGACGTTGATTCGGCGGCGCGGCAACCGGCGGCGTTTTGCAGCCCAAACCGTACTACGCGATCTTTACCGCTATGCGACCGCTCATGGAGACGCAACCTATCCCGTGCCTCATACGATTATCGTGGGTGTGGGCGGCGGCAGCGCTCAGCTTGGTTTGGAACAGTTGCAATCGCGTGGGCTGGTTCAGCGCAGCGCAGCGAACTGGCGGCTAACGGCGCAGGGGGTACAGCTCGCGTCACAGGACGCGCACAACCAGCAGTTATGGGAGGTGTACCGCATACACGGCGACGAACTGGATTTGCCGCTGATTGCCGAAGACCGCCAGCGCGACATCCACGAAGTACTGCCGCAGTCTGCGGTGGAGAAGCTGGAGAACGTTTTGACGTTTAACCGAGAAAGGATGCCTGCGTAATGTTTGGAATCGAAAGTGGGGTTATTGACCTGCTGCTGAACGTTTTTTCGCGTGAGGAAATCAACGCCTTTTTGCGTGACCCGCAAAACACTGCGACGATTGTTGGCACGCTGATTGCCGTTTCTGGTGCGCTGCTGGGCACGTTTTTGCTGCTGCGCGGCATGGCCCTCACCAGTGACGCCATTAGCCATACTGTGTTGTTTGGTATCGTTGTCGCTTTCATCATCATGACCCGTGTGTTGAATCAGGCACCTGCGCCCTCATCACCGTGGCTGATCATCGGTGCAGCGGCGGCAGGGGTGGCCACCGTCGTCCTGACGGAACTGATATACCGCTCCGGGCTGGTGCGCCAGGACGCCGCGCTGGGGCTGGCCTTTCCGCTGTTGTTTGCAGTTTCCATTATTCTGGTGTCACGCTTTATTGAGGATGTTCACCTGGACGAACATGCGGTGATGGTCGGTGAAATCGGCGTGGCGTGGGCCAACACCAACAGTCACTGCATTGCCAACTGCGAAACCGTAACGATTACACCAGAAGACGAAGCAGCCACGCTCACGCGCCAGTGTACCAACTGCCGGGAATTGGGCATCAGCCCGCGTGACCCCGGCGCAGCGTTCACAGAAATATGCACCAACTGCGGCACCTACAGTCCGGGGCAGGCGTGGCAGGCCGGGCTGCTGGACGAGGAACCCGAACTGGTCTTCTGGCCGCAGTCCATTACCGTGATGGCTTTGATGGCCCTACTAACTATCGCATTTGTGACGTTGTTCTACAAGGAACTCAAGCTGGCGTCATTTGACGAAGCACTGGCGAAAGCGCTCGGTTTTCGGCCTGGCGTACTGCACTACGCCCTGATGATTCTGGTCAGTTTGGTAGCAGTGGGCGCGTTCGACGCGGTCGGCTCCATCCTTGTGATTGCGTTCTTTATCATCCCGCCCGCAGCAGCCTACCTGCTAACCGACCGGCTGGCGCTGATGCTGGTATTGAGTGCGTTGATTGGCAGTGCAGGGGCGTTTTTCGGCTATGATCTGGCGCGGGGCAGCTTTTTGGGCATCTTCCAGGTGAGCGACCTGATTGCACTGCTTAACCGGTTGTTCGGGCTAGGGCTGCTGGAGGCGTGGAACTCGTCTATCAGTGCCAGTATGGTGCTGATGATGTTCTTCTATTTTTTGTTGGCGTGGCTGCTGTCACCCAAGTACGGGCTGGTTTCTACGCTCCTGCGTCGTGCCAACCAGCGCCGCCACTTCGATAATCAGGTGGTGCTGGGGCACATCTACAATCACCGGGGCACGGCCCGTGAAGCGGCTGAACTCACGGTTGAAAACCTGCACGAGCACTTCCGCTGGGGGCAGCGCAAAATGGCGCGGGTGCTGGGGCGGCTGCGAGCGGCACAACAGGTCAAAGTGGTGGATAACATTGTACAGTTGACGCCGCGTGGCCAGGAGCGAGTCGAGACCTTCCGGCAGCGCAATCTGGTTACCAGGCCGGATGCGTCGTAGACGGTGGCGGGGCGATTTCGATCTTAATGGAGGTCGTAGCTACTCAGATTTGCCAAGTCACTCTTTTCATCTTTTTATCTGCCTGAGTCATTACCACAAATAGCCGATTGACGGGAGAAGAACGGATGTGTTCTTCTCCCATACGGCCTCCCCGTTGGCAAAAAACCTTAACACTTGCTGAAAAATTGGGTAAGTCGCAATTTTCAGTTGACATTTCCGCAATTTTTTGTAACATTGATAAAGGGTTGATTATAAATCGTGGAGTTCAATCATGACAAGCATTGCTGCCGTTAAACTCGCCGCCCGCCGTGGAAAGCACAAAGATGCTCGCTATCTGGTTCGCAAGTTGCTGAACACAAAGCCAACCGCCGAAGCCTATTACATTGCGGCGGAACTGGAAGACAAACCGGAGTCGGCCCTCATCTACGTCAACAAGGCGCTGGCGCTGAAGCCAAATTACGAAGCGGCTGTCCTGTTTAAGCAGGTGCTAGAGCGCATGATGCCCTCAGAGACGGCCCAATTGCGCGACGCTGTGCTGCATGACATGAAAACCGCCGAAATACTCGCCGCCCAATCGACCACGCCCATCAAGCGCCTCGCACACACAATCAGGGGCAATCGCAGCGCTTAAACCCTTACAGACCATCCGAATTCCGGTGGCCACCCACGATAGGGGCACGCTAATGCATTCGTGCAACTTATCGGCTACACGGTTGACATTGGTGAAATCTGTCATAACATTAAGTAAACATTGACAAAAAGTTGTGAGGCCGCAGTCATGGCAAGCATCAAATCAGTCAAAATGGCAATCCGCCGGGGCGAACATGGGGAGGCCCGTACCCACATCCATAAAATCCTCAAAAGCAACCCCACCGCCGAGGCCTACTACCTGGCCGCACATTTAGAAATCAGCCCGGTCAAGGCCATTGCCCACCTTGAACAGGCATTAGCGCTCGAACCAGATTATCAGGCAGCTTTGGGGCTAGTGCAGATGCTTGAGTACCGCAAAACGTTCCAAACTGCACGGCTGCGTCAGGCCGTCCTGGCAGAACTGGAAACCGCCGAGATGATGGCCGCGCCACAAACCGGGCATCTGAAGGGCATCGGGCACCTGCTGCATGGGGATGCTTAACCGACTAACTGTTCATCAGGGTGAGCTTGTCACCCACATGGATGGCGCTGTGACCGCGATGGATGACATTTTGGCCGAACAATACTCCGCCGCTCGCTGCCTTGCGATACGTCGCCAGGGTCGCCAGCGGCTCTTTCGGGTTATCAACCGTGCCCGTGTCAGGGTTCACAGTCGTAATCGCGCACCGCGCACACGCCTTGACCACATCAAACGCTACCTCACCAATCATGAAGCGCGTCCACGCATCTTCCTCGAACGCGCCTGAACCACTCACGACAATGTTTGGGCGAAAGTGACGCATTGTGCGCGGCGGCTCATTGCGGGCGGCCAGCTTTGCGTTCAGGTCCGCCAGGGATGCCTCACCAATCAACAGCATCGGGTAGCCATCAGGAAAGGCCACCTGTGACTGCTGCGCGGAGTAGGCCGGGTCGGTCAGGCGATGCGTCTGGTTGGTGAGCGCAAACAGCCGCGCCGATTCTCCAATGACGCTGCTCAGCCACCGCGCCGCATCTGACCCCGCATCTGCCGCTTGCATGGTATCGCGCCAAACCGTGATAGGCATGTGCGGCGCTGTAGATAAATCCAGCGGCACGGCCAGCGGCTGCACATCCGGCGCAGAAAGCACCAGGCACCCGTCCTCAAAGCGCGGCTGGATCAGTGCCATACGCGGGTGTTCGCGCTGCGTGAGGAAGCTGCCGTCAGCGTCCGTGATGACCCAGTTGCGGTCATACTGTGGGCCAGTTGCTACCAGATTAAGCGTATCTAAGGCCATGCCGCCACATGATTTGACCGGGTACAGGTAAAGCTGCGTCATTTCGATCATGTTTGCATCCCAGGTTGCGTTGTTTACATGACGATTAAGGCGCAACTTCGGGCAAAATGCAATCCCAGTGTATAACCACGCCATTGTGAAACACCCTGGAACCTGCGCCCACCGGACGGCGTCTACCCTGCAACAGTCCATTCATACGGAGACTTTTGTCATGAAGCACCTGATACTGTTCATTACGTCCGTGGCAACAATGGTCATCGCCGCCGGAGCCTCGTTCTCTGCGTTTACGCAGCCCGCCCCTACGCCCACCGTCTCGTGGACGCCCTCACCGCCAATTACTGTGGCCCCACCCCGGCTGGCCACGACGGTGCCCGGTATCGCCACCAACCCGGCGTGGATGAGCGTGGACTATCACCGCGTCACGATTGACGTGGAAAACCAGATTGCCACCACCCACGTCGATATGCAATTCACCAACAACGGCGGCGGCATGGTCGAAGGCACGTTCCTGTTTCCGCTGCCAGCAGAAGCCGCCGTCGATAACTTGACGATGTACGTCAACGGCACGGCCATCGAAGCGAAAATCCTGCGTGCCGAAGAAGCCCGCGCCGTTTACAACGAGATTGTGCGCCAATACCGCGACCCGGCCCTGCTCGAATATGTGGGCGACAACGCCGTGCAAGCCAATGTGTTTCCCATCCCGCCCGGCGAAAGCCGCCGCATTGAAATCGGCTACACGCATGTCCTTGAAGCTGACGGCGACCTGCTCAAACTCACCTACCCGATGGAAACCCCCGCCACCCACAACCGCATGGTGAATCAGGCCAACATCACCGTCAACGTGGCCGACGACGATGCCATCCGCAATATCTACTCGCCCACGCACAATGTCGCTATCACCCGTGACGGTGATGCCGCCTTCAACGCCGGGTTTGAGGCCCTCAACTACACCCCGGACGGCGACTTTGTGCTGTACTACGGCCTGCAAAACGATACCGTCTCCACCAACCTGCTCACCTTCCGGGAGGCCACCGGCGAAGACGGCTTCTTCATGCTGCTGGTTCAGCCCCCGCTCGAACTGCCCCGCGATCAGGTGGTGCCTAAAGACGTGATCCTCATCCTCGACCAGTCCGGGAGCATGAGCGGCGAGAAGTGGGCACAAACACAAGAAGCCGCCGCCTTTGTGCTAGACCGCCTGAACCCTGGCGACCGCTTCAACGTGATTGCCTTCAGCACAGGCTGGCGGGCCTACCACAATGACGCCTTGCTCCCCGCTGACCAGGCCGCAGGCGCGTCTGATTGGGTGTACAGCATAGACGCCAGCGGCGGCACGCAAATCAATATGACGCTAATGGAAGCCTTCGACCGCGTAGACCCTGAGCGCCCAACCACAATTCTGTTTATGACGGACGGCTTGGGCGAACTGCCTTACCCCGACGTGCTGGCCAACGTGCAGGCGCGGCAAGCAGAAAACGTCCGCATCTTCACCTTCGGCCTGGGCACAGACGTAAATACTGCCTTCCTGGATACGCTTTCCAGTCAGAACCGAGGCACCTCACGCTATGTGCTGCCGGGTGAGTCTATCGAAGCCGAGGTGAGCGAACTCTACAGCAAGGTGTCTGCCCCTGTGCTAACTGACGTTGAACTAGACATCGACGGCGTGCAAACCGATTTCGTCTACCCCTTCGGCCAGATGCCCGACCTGTTCGCCGGGGAACAGCTCACCATCACCGGGCGCTACCGTGACGGTGCCGACGCCGCGACCCTCACGCTGACGGGCACGGTCAATGGGGAAGCGACCACCTTCACCTTTAATGACCTCGCTTTCCGTGATCGTGCGGGCGGTGAGCCGTTCATTGGGCGGCTGTGGGCCACCCGCCGCATCGGTGACCTGCTCAATCAGATACGTCTTCACGGCGAAAACCCTGAACTCGTAGACGCCGTCGTGGACCTGTCGCTGCGTTACGGCATCATCACGCCGTACACCAGCTTTCTAATTGAAGAGGACGACATCCTGTCTGAGCAGGGCCGCCAGCAGGCCGCCGCCAACTTCCAACCAACGGCCCAGGCTCTCGCCCAGAACCAATCCGGGGCGCAGGCCGTTGCCGACGCCGACAACAGCAATCGTTTTGGCAGCGTGGACAACCTGCTTTCACTAACAGCGACCCCGCTTGCGTCTCTGTCCGGTTCAGGTGGTGCCCCGCAAGCCGCGCCGATTCAGGGCACTGTGCCAATGTTCGGCACTCCCGCCCCTACAATGTCCGTCACAGGGATGGGCACGAGCGGCACTGCCATGGATGAGGCCGAAGCTGAAGAAATCACAATGGACGGCGAAGCCGTCGCGTTTGAACCCACCCCACAGCCAATCAAGACCGTGCTGGACAAGACATTCATCTGGCAAAACGGCGTATACATTGACACGACCTTCGACCCGGACACAATGGCCACCGAGGGCGTCGTGTTCTTTAGCGATGACTACTTCGCGCTGATTGACGCATTCCCCGCGCTGGCGGGCTACTTCAGCGTAAGTGAAGCGGTCATCGTCGTCTACGAGGGCACGGCCTACGAGGTGCTGCCAGAGTAAGCATCAGGCACAGGGCGGGCTGCGGTTCGCCCTCTAGTCAATGGAAGCGGAGAGGTACACGCGCCCCGATTCCACAAACTGCTCGCACCGGTTAGCGATGCGTCATCGCGCCGTCAAAGCAGCTGCTCATCCCGGCAGCGGGCGCAGCATCGGCACGAGGCTATTGGCGTTCTTCACGTCGGCAGCACAATCGAGCAGTAGATATTCCCCTGCGGACTGTGGCCGGGCGTGTTCGTGGGTCGCTAGGCGCAGGTGAAACATATCCACAACCTCATGGCCACCGCTTTCCACCACCACATGCCCCGATACAATCATGCGTTGGCGGTAACCGGGGCTATGTGCCGACATCGCATCCAGGAAGTTGAGGATAGACTCGCTGTAGGCCACTACTCGCCGCATATCGTTGGGGAACTCAAGTTCGTTGCGTGTGAACAGCGCCTCCCACAACAACTGGAATTCATCGCGGGTGCTGTACACAAACGAGCGCAGCAGGTCGTTGTAGCGCGGGTCATCGGCACCTTCGACGGCTAGTTGATGCCGCACAATCTTGTCGTAATCGTCCCCGGCGCGGGTGGCATACAGGTTGCGGGCGTGTTCTAAATCATATTTAGCCAGTTCCTCGTCAATCGACGTGAGAAACGCATGGTGATCCAGGCTGAGCAGCTTTTCTGCAATTTTCGGCGTGTTGATCTTGCGAGCAGGGCCAGCGTGGGCAATCAGCACGCTGGCTGCTGTGAACACGTAAAAAGGCAGGCTTGCCAGAAAGCTAATGACATCATCGCGGGACTGCGGCTGGGTGTCATCTTTGTCAAGCTGTACGAGGGCAGCCTCAAACGGCGGCGTGTACTCGTGATCGCCGCGTGCCAACGTCATCCCGTAGATGTGGGGCATCTCGTGGTTGCCGCACAGCATGACAACCGTCTCTTCGCCCAGTTCAGCTTGCAGGCGCATCACGTCCAACACCATTGGCAGGCTATCGTCGTGGTCTGGTGCGTTGCCATGAATCAAATCCCCGGCGATGATAAGCCGCTGTACGTCACCCGCTGCGTAAGCCCGCAGGAATTCGTCGCGCAGGCGCTCCCAGATTGCCCAGTTACCGTGCAAATCTGTAATAACCATTAATACTCCGTCAGTATAAGTGACGGCGCGTTTAAAGTTGGACATAGGTTGTTTCTACACTCTGGATTAACTGACAAAAACGGAGGGCACTAAAAGCAGTGCCCTCGAAAAAGATACGCTATCGGGGCTGGCGGACCACCCCCAGGCTGTAAGTGTTAGTTGTAGCCTAGCACGTCTACAACCGCACGCACTGCATTGGCGCTGCTGTCCAGCATTTCCTTTTCTTCATCATTGAGGTTCATCTCAATCACACGCTCAACGCCGCCCGCACCAATCACTGCCGGGACGCCAATGTAAAGCCCCTCATAGCCGTACTGCCCGGTCAGGTACACCGCAGACGGAATCACGCGCTTCTGATCCTTGATAATGGCCTCAACCATCTCCACCGTACCGGCAGCCGGGGCATAATAACCGCTGTAACCCAGCAAACCCACGATTTCGCCGCCGCCCTTACGAGTGCGCTGGATAATAGCTTGCAGCTTGTCTTCCTCGATTAGCTCACGCACTGGAATACCTGCAACCGATGTGTGGCGGGGCAAGGGTACCATCGTATCACCGTGGCCACCCAACACAATCCCGTGGATGTCGCGCACGCTCACGCCCAACTCCATCGAGAGGAACGTCTTATAACGAGCAGTGTCCAGCGCGCCCGCCTGCCCGATCACACGGTGGCTGTCAAAGCCGCTTTCTGCCAGCGCCACATGGCACATGGCGTCCAGTGGGTTAGACACGATGACAATGATAGCATTGGGGGACTTTGCAGCCACCTGCCTGGCGACATCCCCCACAATGTTCTGGTTGGTTTTCACCAGTTCGTCACGGCTGGGGAACTGGCCGGTTTCGGGGTCTTTGCGGCGCGGCACACCTGCCGTAATGACCACCACGTCAGAATCAGCGGTTTCATCGTAGCCGCCGCTGCCCACCAGCTTAATATCAAAGTTCAACACCGGGCCAGATTCTGCCAGGTCCAGCGCTTTGCCCTTGGCCGCACCTTCTACAATATCGACCAGGACAACATCCGCCAATTCCTTAACGGCCATCCAGGTCGCACAGGTGGCCCCCACATTGCCTGCACCCACTATAGTCACTTTGCTACGTCCAGCCATAAAAGTTCACTCCGTTTCATTACGCTAAAGCTAGGCTTGTGCAAATCCACACATTTTATCACGCGCTAATGTATCACATTTTGGGCAGCGCGTTTAGAGTGATGACTGGCTTGTGTTGCCGCCCGTGCTTCCCTGTGGCAAGTGCGGCGTCACGGTGAGTTGCTCAACCCGCCAGCGGTCGTCGTCGCGGCGCAGCAGGGTATAAGATGTGTTCGGAACCGGGATTTTGCCCGCTACCGCCGGGTCATCACTGCAAATGCCCTTTAACATCTGCCGGATGGTGCCGCCATGCGTGACAATGGCGATATGGTCGCCGTTGTCACGGGCGACCACATCCGCAAAGGCTTGCATGGCACGCTGCTGCACCTGATTGAGCGATTCACCACCGGGGGGCGCGTAGGTAGTGTCTCCACTGCGCCAACTGGCCAGCTCTGCGGGGTACAGTTCCGCGAGTTCATCCGGGAAGAGCGCCTGAAACACGCCCACGTTAATCTCACGGAAGCGCGTTTCGACAATTGGCTCCAGGTTGTGATAGGCGGCAACCGCCTGCGCCGTCTGCAACGCACGCGGCAAATCGCTTGTGTAAACCGCTTCAATGGGCGCATCGCGCAGGTACAACCCCAGGGCGCGGGCCTGTTCATGCCCCATAGCATTCAGCGACGTGGGCGCGTGGCCCTGCCAGCGATGCTGCGTGTTCCAGTCAGTTTGGCCATGGCGGATAAGCCAGACGCGGGTAGCGGGCATAAACACTCCTGAGTCATTAACTAACGTTACACAGCCGAGCGAACAGGCTGCAAGGCATGTAAAGTCTGAAATGTAGATTGTGGGGCATTGACATACAACTTGGACTTGAGTGCAAGATGATTGGTTTTCAGCGGCATGACAAATTCACGCCCCAGTTCGTGTTTGACGAACATCAAGTTGTCCGCCGAGGCAAACCAGACATCTGATGCTGTGGCCGTTCTTTTCCGTTCATGCCTGTAGTCTACCTCATTTTGAGGCGCTCTGTGCGTAACGTCAGTTAATAAGTTGAGCCGCGAGATGTTGCGGCAGATGGCTGAGCGAGTCGTTATCGACTCAGCTAGAACTGCGCACACCGTTTGGTTATTTGCACGATATATCGGATCAGATACGCAGTTCCAGCGAAGAAACTGAGGGTATCCCCGAAAACAAAGAGACCGCCAGTGATGACGGTCTCGGTAAACTTGAATGTTCGACTCAGGTCTTAGCGTGCGGAGAGGACAGGATTCGAACCTGCGAGGGCGTGAACCCAACACGCGTTCCAGGCGTGCGCCTTAAACCACTCGGCCACCTCTCCAGTACGTTTTGCGCCCAGCATTATAGGTACGCGCCACGCCAAATGCCAGCCCTGTTCACCCCAAACGAATTCACCCTGGGCAAGCGCGACCCGTCCGCCTACCATCGCGCCGATTTGACGACTGCAACAGGAACAGCCATGACACGAGGGGGATGGATCACGCTGGCGGTAGCTTACGCAGCCCTGCTGCTGATAGCACTGGGGTGGCGTTTGGCCGTATATGACCGCTACCTGCCCCTGCTGGACTACTCCGACGAGAGCAACATGTACCTGGCCTCCGTCGATATGCGCGGCCCCGACGAGTTCCCGCTGGCCGATGACTACGGGGCCTACCTCACAGGCGACTGGCTGGCCGGGTACCCGCCGCTGTATCTGTGGCTGGGGGTGTGGGTGCAGCGTGCCCAGGACGCCACCGCCAGCGCGTTTCTATTCCCCGGCGCGTACATTCACGCCATGCGCTTAATCTCTGTCGGGGCCAATGCGCTCACCGTCGCCGGGCTGCTGTGGTTGGGCTGGAGCGCGGCCCGCCCGGTGTTGGGGGCGGTGGCCGCTGGCTTTGCTGGGTGGTTCACTGCGCTGCCGTATGCGCTGTCACCACAGGTGATTGACATTGGCAGCCTGGCTATTCCCGATTCGCTGATTCCGTTGGCGTGTGTGGCCGCGCTGCTGGGGGCGGTACGGGCGGTCACGCGGGACGCCGCCGGTTGGCTGGTGGTGAGTTTGCTGGGCGCGATTGCCGCCATCTACCTGAAGTACTCGCTGCTGTTTGCGCTGTGGCCCGTTTTTTGCAGCACGCTCGTGCTGATGTACCGGCGCGGTTGGCGGGCGCTGCTGCCCTGGCTGGCGGCGCTGGCGCTGATTTCTGCGCTGACGGCAGGCTGGCTGGTGTGGGGTTATGGCGGGTTAAACCTGCAAAACCGAGAGGCGGACAACTTCCGGGAGAACGGCCTGACATGGATGTTTGACGTAGACCGCAACCGCAGCAATCTGTGGGTGGCCCTGGATGTGGTAATGGGGTTGTGGCCGTTCGTGGCTGTGATTGTCGCTGGTGTGGCAGCCTATGCGCTGGCCCGGCGTGATGGCCTGCCGACTGTGCCGCTGGGGGGGGTGTGGGTGCTGCTACCCTATGTGCTTGGCAACATGCTGCTTACATCCAGTGTAGTGTATGCGACGTTGCAGCGCGGTGGTTATGGTCGGGTGCGTTACATGTTCCCGGCGGCGCTGGCCCTATCGTTGATCTGGGGGCTTGCATTGGCTCAGGTTGGGGTGTGGCTCCCCTGGCGTGGCGGGGCAGCGCGTTTGGCAACGGGGGGGCTAGTCGTGGCCATAACGCTGCTGATTGCCGTGCCGGATACGCTCGAAACAGCAGCCCTGGCCCGCGAATATGCCCTGCCGGATACCAATCTGCTGCTGTGGCAGTATGCCGATGCCAGCTTGCCCGCCGATGGCAAAATCCTGATGGCCCGCGACAGCCGCACCCATCTGGTGTGGAACCGGCCCTACAGCGGCTACACAGGTACCACTGCCTTTGACTGGGTGCATGACGACAACCCGCAGGCGGGCACGCCCCACAGTGCCTACGAAGCGGGCATTAGTTACTTTGTCGTCACAGAGCGCGACCGCCGCCGCATCTATGCGGATGCCCAGGGCTACATTGCTGACCTGTGGCCGCTGAAGACCATCCGAGCGCGGGCGGGCGAAGCGGTGGGCGAAACCACAAGCGTCTACCGGATGATGCCGCCGCAGGTCAACGCAAACGCCGCATTTGGCGAAGCTATCCGGCTGATTGGGTACGACCTGAGCGCCGATGTCGTTGCGCCGGGCGATACGCTGGGCTTGCGCCCGTACTGGCACGCCAGCCACACACCCGCTGCCAACTACTCCATGTTTGTTCACCTGTACCCTATGAGTGACCCGACGGCAATCGTCACGCAGGTTGACGGCCCACCTGTGAGCGCGGCCCGCCTGCCGCTCACCTGGACGGACCCCGACGAGCAGCTCATCGGGGCGGATGTCACGCTTATGGTGCCGGGGGATGTGCCAGCGGGCGAGTATGTGCTGGCGGTGGGGCTGTACAACTTTGAGACGGGCACACGCCTGCCAGTGGGGGGTAGCGACCGCTACGAAATTCCCATCACAATAAATTGACTGACGACAGCACGCTCTATCGACAGACCGACAAAAACAAAACGTAACAACATCTTCGCCAACTAAGCGGCAGAAACATTCTCATCAGGCAGCCGAATTGCGCCAAGAGGTGATATAATTTCTGGCATTGGGCTTTCGGCGGTCTGTCATTTAGGTTTGGTTACCCCGACGTTACCGCGAGAATCCGCTTTTTTGTCACTATTTTGGCGAAGGTCCTGTTGTGTCCGGGGTGTCCAGGTCAGGTCACCCGTATACTGATGGGTAACGCTGCCGTCCGCGTCCAGCGCGAACAGGTGCAACCAACCATTATCGACCAACTGCCGCACGGACTCATGCTTACTGATAATTTCCGTCATTGCGTCAATAGGGGCTTCAATCATCACATTCAGGCGCAGCGGTTCGTGGATGTATTGCTCGCCGTCGTGAACGGATTGCCAGGGTAGCCCAACGCGCAAATCACCGCCGTTGCCTTCCAACACGCCCAAAGTGCCGACAACGTTATGCAAAACTTTATTGCCACTACCGAAGAACACGTTGTCCACTGTTGAGGCGTAGTATTGCAGGTTGATCCAGGTTGCAACGACCATCGGCGCTGTCATGATGAGTTCTAGCACACCAAAGTCTTCGTCCAGGTGCCAGTCGTAGGAGTGCAAGAACGAGCGCCCATCCAGGTCGATCCCGGCTGTGCGCTCACGGGGGGCGACGATGAACGCGGCACAGCCTGCCAGTCCCCATTCTGGCCGCACCTGCGACCAGTCGGTGCTGCGGCGAATCACAGCCTGATCGACATCAGCTTCCTGATCAATGTGCAGCAGCACCGACCGGTCTGCGCGTGCGAGTGCCGCAGCCTTTGTCAAGTGCGCTTCGAGCTGAGCGATGTCGGCCTCATGGCTGGCTGGAATCGTTTTCTTATCGAAGATTGTCACCTGATCGGTAGTTGTGTCATGTTGAGCCGCTACAAAAACCGTATCGCCTGGGATAGCAATACCACGCTCACGCAGTCCCGCTCGTATGTTCGGGTCATTCATAACCTGGGTGGCTACTCGTGCGTTTGCGCCTCCGCTATGACCGCCGCACGCGCCACAGTCCAGCCCGGTTGCATAGGGGTTGTTGACTGTCGTAGAACCGTGCCCGGTCAGCAGCACAATCCGGGCGAAGTTATCCGTCAGGGACATGGCCTTGAGCACACCCTCGGCTGTATCCAGGCGCTGCTCTGGCAACATGCCAACCATCCGCTCACCTACCTGCGCCGTTTCAATACTGGGCATCAGCCGGGAATAAACATCCGTGTTTAGCCCAAATGAGGCGGGCAGCGGTACCGGGCGTGCCCAGCCAAAGGTGTCTTGCAGCAAATTCCTGATGTAAGCTAACCCGACCGGCCCCACAAAGCCGAAGCAGGACACCGCCCCAAACTTGAAAGACCGCCACGCTTTGGTGATTCGCTGGTGCATCGTGCGCTTATCAACCGTGGCTTTAACATGATTGGCAGATGCACCGCCGACTGTCTCTGTAATGACGAACTGCGGCCTTAACAGCACCGGGCACTGGGCACCGCCCTGCTTATCGCCCAGGCGCACATATTCGATGGGAAAGCCGAAGAAGCCCGCAAAGCCAATGGTTTCAATGTCCTGGCTCACCGACTCCAGCGCACGGCGAAACACCTCGGATCGTACATCAATGCAGAAAGCCGCCTGCACCTGCGGGCGCGTCGGTTTGGGTGCAGGCTTTGGCGCAGCCACCCGACTGAACAACTGGCGCTGGTAGGCTTTCTCAAACGCCACTTGCAGTAGTAAATCCCCGGTGAGCGCCGCCTGAGTGTCATCATCAAGTTCGGTGACTGTCAGGTCATTCAGGCGCTGTGCCCAGGCTTGACTTAGACCGTTGTCCTCGAAGGCCCGCAGCAGCGCCACCTCCCACGCTAAACGAATGGCTAGCAGCTCCGTCAGGGTATGGTCGTCGCCACCATGCAGCTCGGCCTCCCACAGTTGATAACGAGCATAGCTGGCCCACCCGTTGATCGTCAGCAGCAGCCGATGCAGGTAAGCGTCCAGGCCATCAATCGGGATGTGCAAAGCCTCCAGCGCCGCTTCAATGGTGGCATCCGCAAAGTCTGGCAGTTCCGCTACAATGCGGCGAAAGCCGCGCACACCGCTTACTTCGGGCGTCCGGTCAATGGTGGCCTCGGCCCGCCATGCGGCATAGGGCGGCTCATCGGCCCAGGGTGAGTGCCAATAGGATTGACCCTGATCGAAGTAGGTTCCGGCCCACTGTGAGACGGCCTCCGTCACAAAATCCGACCAATTCTTACCCGTTACCTGGCCTGCTATGTCAGCAACAGTTGGCACCGTTTCAAAGGTTACGTCCGGCGCATCCCCCAGCGCGAAGGCTTTCAGCGCCGCGACAGTTTGCGGTGCGCCATGCAGCATCTGTCGTCCGTCAAGGGCTGCTGCCAGGTCAGCATCAGTGATATGCCCGGCTCGAATAGCATCGGCGTAGAAGGCACGCGGGGCGGTCATACGGGCACCGGCTCGGTGCCCTAGCAGGGTCGCAG
>DAOTTY010000197.1:0-5890 GCA_034437575.1 Anaerolineae bacterium
GCCCACATCGGGGAGGCCGTCACCGTCGGCGTCCGTCTGTGGGTCGTAGTTATCCGGGCAGCCGTTGACCTGATCCACCCCCAGGACGCGCCCTGGTTGGTTCGGGCAGTCATCGGCATAGGTCGGGATGCCATCGCCGTCCGGGTCGCTCTCGTCGAGCGGGCAGCCGACTGGGCTATCTGGCCCTGCCTCGGACGGACAGGCGTCGTCGGCATTTGGGATGTCGTCGCCGTCGATATCGTCCGCCGTAGCGCTGCTGGCGACGCTGCCGATATTGGTAACATTAAAGTCCGGCAGTGGTGCCAGGTCTAGGTCGATATCGATCCGTTCGATCTCCGGGTTGAACAACTCCGGCGAGAGACTGAAGTTGGGGTCTTCGGGTTCCACGTTGCCTTGTGGGTCAATATTGAAGTTCGTGCCCACCTGCTGAGACATAAAATCTGCGAGTAGCCTACCGGTTAGGCAGGCGTCTTCTGGCACTTCGCCGAAGAAGATCGTGGTGACATCAATGCTGGAATGCGCCATCACCAACAAGACCGGGAAACGGTCTGGCCGATTTGGTTCCGCCACGTACCCAGCAAAGCTGAGCGTGCCATTACCTCCGGACGGGATCGGCACAGCCGCCGGGTGGGTTTCTGGCAGGCGGACTACACCGTTATCGGTCGTTACCTGGGTGGCAAAGGATGCCGCCAGCGGCATTTCACGCGGGAGGGGGTTTTCTGCACGGAGCATGGTTCCCCAGCAAACAAGCTCGGCATCGCCGGTCACATCCTCCTGGAAACTGGCAGCGTCGGCATTCAGGTTCCGTAGGATGGGATGGTCGGTGCACATTTGGGCCAGGGGGCGAGAGGCCAGCATCGACTTCACGCTAAAGGCGAACCTAGAGCTGATTATGGTATCATCGTTCACGCGCAAATGTTCCTCAACTCCGGGCGGGTTGCCTATTCCGACCGTACAGCGCAAGTTCTTGAATGATTGGAATACCTCTGGCGGGTTCAGGGTATTGATGTATTCACGAGCTACGCGGCATGGGTTACCGCTGTTGTAAATGCTGTAAAGTGCGCCAACGCTCAACGTAGAGGAGTTTCCCGCCAGGCTGCGGGCAACGGGATGGCATTCTGCCAGGGCGGGCGGTATGTTGGCATCGCGGTGGGCAATTATTCCGTGAGGGATGTAGTCTTCCGCGTTTTCACCAGGATCATCACAATTCAGGTTTTCCACCCAGGGGCCCAGGCGAACACCACGGTTACGCAGGTTACTGGCGATTAACAATGCGGGGATATCATTTGTGGTGATGCTTTCCAGAATGGCTGGATAGCCACACGTGCCGACTAACTCGGAATAGGCTGTTTCGATATAGCTATCCACCCAGCCAGCCCGGTTCACATAGCTTAGTTGTTGGCATAAACTCGTCCCGGGTTGACCGCTACGGAGGAGATCGGCTGGAGCCGGGCCTGGCAATGGCTCGTAACCGATAAGCCGCTGCCCGGTAATCACCGGGGCGATCAAATCGACCGGGGAACACACCGCTGCGGCGGCAATCTCGATCCGCGTAATTGTCTGGAATTCGGTCGGGAAGACGCCATCCTGGAGCTGCTCCGCAATGCCACACAGGTTTTCATTGGCATTGAGGATGTTGGTAAACTCCTCCTGCACGTCGATAAGGGCCTGTGCATAGATGCGCTCGGCGTAGGCTGTCAGGCTCATAAAGGCGACCGGACACTCGGTAGCGTCGTCCAGCCAGTTCTGGTTGATGGGGCGCGGGCTTTCATCGAATACCGCCGCCTCGATCAGAGTTTCGGCAGTGTCGCAGGGGGCATCGGCCTGTTCGATTTCTAGCAGTAGTGTACCGGGAAGGTCCGCCAGGGATGCCTCCAGATTATCGCATTGGGCTGGGAGGTCGATGAAATCTGGATATTCGACACGCGCCGGAGAACTCTCGAAGGTCCCCACCCCAAGCACACGCTCGACCCCCTGTGACACGGGAAGTTCGTCGCATGGTCCGTTGGTGTTGACATTCCAGGCGTTGACCCAACCGCTCACCTGCCCATATGGTTCGAGATAGGTATCGATCAGATAAGCGCCCTCACCCTCTATTTCGCCATCCTCCACAAAGTTACCCTGGGCGATGGGGAAATAGGTGCGGTTCGGGTCCAGTACATCCGTACGGAACTCGTATTCTTCCCATTTGGCGTTACGTTGTCCCCCGAGAAAGCGCTGGTCGTCAATTCGCAGATAGGTATAGATCCGTAAACTGAGGGTGCCTGATGGGGCGCGTATGCTGCACAACTCCCCGCTGCCGAGCATCGCCTGCTGCTGGCCGGGGACGGCGGGTGTGTTGCCACACGGCGCGGTGCCACGAATATCCGGGATGAACACATAGCCATCAACCCCAGATGCGAGCGTGACGGTGTGGTAAGTGTTGCCCTGTGGCCCCTGCGCCCGGAATAGCGACTCGTAGACGGTTTGCGGGTCCATCTGCCCGATAACGGGCGAAGTGAGGTCCGGTTGTTCGTAGACATCGACCGGGGCAATATCCGGCGTGGCGATATAGCAGGTTCCGTCGTCCGGTAAGGCTGGCACGTTGGGGACCAACCCGCTGCCGTCGTCCTGCGGCTGACCCAGGTTGGCACAGGCGGAACTCCCGCGTATCACATCGGAGCGCACATAGCCGGGGTTGCCCTGTTCGGATGTGACGCTATACCACGTTTCGCCCTGCGGGTTAACCTCCACGAATTGCGATTCGTAGAAGTTCGCCGGGTTCAGCCCGCCAACGATGTTCGTTGTCACCGATGGCCCCTGCCGGACGTTAACGGGGGTCGTGCTGGGGGTGGCGAGGTAGCAGGTGCCGTCCTCTGGCAGGGTGGGCAGTGTGATTACGGGTTGTGGGTCATCTTGGGGGCAGCCGTCCGCAGTGCCGCCGCCGGGGTTGTTCGGACAGGCGTCGTTGCTGTCCGGCACGCCGTCGCCGTCGCTATCGGTGGCGGCGTTGGCGTCGAAGTTATCCTGCGGGGCACCACACGGGGCGGCAGTCGTGGACGGGTCGAAGGGGCAAGCATCAACTCCGTCGTTGGCGCCGTCGCCGTCACTATCGACCGGGCAACCGTCGGCCCCCGTCACGCCGCCAAACTGATTCCCGCGCCCACTCACAAACGGGCAACGGTCGGAGCCATCCGGTACGCCGTCGCCGTCCGCATCCGGTTGATTAGTTTGGGGTTGCGGCTGCGGCGCGGGTTGGTTCGGATCGCTTGGCGGCTGTGGTTCCTCCGTGCCGCCCTGCTGGTTCGGCAGGTTGAGATCATTGGGGTCAATCTGGCCGGGCACTTGAATATCGGGCGGCTGTAGACTGCCGGGGTCAATCTGCGGTGGGTCCTGGATTTGTGGCAGTTGGCCGCCGCCGGTGTCATCTTGGAGGCCGGGCGGGGCGGTTACGGTGAAAGTCGCTGGGGCGCTGTTCACATTTGCTTCGCCATTATAGTATGTACATTCAACTGAAACCGTCCCGCTTGCCTGGTTGACGGTGAACGTCTGCCCGACCGGGCTGCCGTTGGCGCGGCATTGGATGATGCTAATCACCTGATTAGCAGGCGAGAGCGAGATCGAAACGGTTGTGCCCTGTGGCCCGCTAGATGGGTTTAGGACGGTAGAAACAGCACTTTGGGCGGTCGCTGTCAGGGTCGCCAGCACCATCAACCCGCCAAACAACAGGAATCGCTTAAGAAATGTGTGGTACAGCTTCATGTTTTGCCCTTATGATGACTAATTTTGGAAAGTAACAGGTTAGAGCGCAGCCTTTCAGCCACTCTCACGGGTTAATTGCCGGTGTGTGTGATGGTCCAGCGGAAGGCGCCCTGGCATGATGTGTGGTTCATGTAGCGGCTTAAAGTTCCGCTGTTGGGCGAGTCGAACTGGATAATCTCGAGGTAGGGTGGCGGGGCTGTCTCCTCGAAACGGAATGTATTGGGTTCTCCAGTGGGTTCCAATAAAGTGGTCGTTGTACCCTGTGACGCTTCGATACCCTGTGGGGTGAATGTTAGATTGGTGTTAAAGTCCAGGTCCATAGAATTTGCCGTGACCGTATTCCATTCTTCGGCACCAGGGCAACCGATCCCGGCGAGTTCACCCGTTGCGGCCCACTCACCCTCGCTAATAGGCTGACCGTTGACCTCATAGGTCGGGCCACCGCCATTAGTGCTGGGCTGCGAGCCGTCGTCACTGTCGCCGGTAGGCTGCACATCATAGACCTTTGTTGTATCGCAGCTTGCCCCATTAAGTGTGTACTCGGCATAGCGGGTAATGGTGCCGTTTTCTACCGTGATCACAAGCCGTAAGCTGCCATCGTCGGCGGTGTAGGTATTGCCCCCCGTTGGTATGAAGGTCACGGTCTGACCGTTACTGCTGGTGACAACCAGGTCGGTTCCGTTGGGGGCAACTTCTACGGTGAACTGTAAGCTAGTGCCGCTATCCGCGAACAGCACCTCGCTGTTCTCACAACCGCGCCCGGACTGCGCCAGGTCCACCTGGTAGGAGCCTGCTAGTGCATCGTTGGCCGCGCTGTCGTTACCTGTACTCTGTGTGTTCTGTGCGCGTTCGGCGCGGGTAGTGGCATCGCTAACCCGTGTGAGTTCGTACCATGTGATCTCGTAACAGGAGCTATCACGCGGGTCAATCGTTAGGTCGTAATATTCGATCGGATCGCTATCGAACACGAGAGCCTCAGTGCGCCGGCCATTCCCGGCATTGGCAAGCGGGGTATTTAGGCTGAAAAACTGCGGCGAATTGGCACTACGGGTGAAGATGTTTTCGTCCTTACCCTCAAAACTGACGACAATCGAATTGCCATCCGCGCCGGGCGTAATGAACATAAACGACTCGTAAGCCTGGTCTGGTGGTATGTCGGTCATGCTTCCGGTGTAGCAACCGGTACGCACGGAGGTAAAGGTGTATTCGCCCGGCTCTGGCATGAAGCCACCACTAGCCCCTTGCGGGCAGCCATGGTCCGGGGCACCGGTGCTGGTGGCAACCCCGGCCTCGTCTGGGCAGGCATCGACGTTATCCGGCACGCCGTCGTTATCACGGTCCACATCGGATGGGCGTCCGCCTATCGTATTATCATCAGTTGCGGCGGGTGGTGTGACTTCTAACGGCGTGATAGGTAATAAATTATCCGCTGTTGCTGTTGGGTTCTGGGGAGCTGCAGGTGCGTTATTCTCGTTGCCATCGGACGGTAGCGGACAACCAGCATTAGCCGGGTTCCCCGGCGTAGCAGGGCATACGTCCTCGTTATCTGGCACGATGTCGCCGTCCTGATCGGCGGCTTGGTTGTTACTAGGTGGGGGGGGATTGCCTCCGCTGCTGCCGGGCTGGGCGGGTCCGCTAACTGGTGTTGGGTTCTGCGCTACAGTGTCCCCCCCACCAGGCAAGACTGCTAACTGCGCGACCATCCGCCCCGTCGTGCCACTCGCACCCACGAACAGTAACCAATAGTTACCCGTGTCCAAATTCAACGTATAAGCCCCAGCGCCATCTATCGGCTGTGACATCAACGGCGTGCCGTTCGTGAGCAGAACATCCAGCCGTAGCGGAAACGCTTCTCCCAGGTAGGTGACCTGCACCTCAACTTCTTCTGGCTGTGTCAATGCTAGCTCATATGCAACGGCATTTTGTTCCGCTGTGAGATTAACAAGCAAGTCCTGACCAAACTCGGCATCATAGATGACCTGTGCGCCAGCTATTGTGGTAGCCCAAAACATTGCAAAGGTTACGCTCATGTACAGTAGACGTCGCATACATCCCTACCAGTAACGTTATTAGCTATTGAAATTTGGTTTAATTGCTGAGATAGCGTAACAAGGGAGGATATGAAAGTCACCCCGTCTAAAGGCGGGGG
>DAOTTY010000198.1:0-12197 GCA_034437575.1 Anaerolineae bacterium
TGACACCCCTTACCGAAAATTAACACGACATCAACTATACCTTACCACTATACCATACATTGGCCGCGTTTACCCAACCCTTTCAGATGATTGGCGACTCAGCTTGCCCCCCACCCCGGCGGTGTTTTCCCCTTCCCTCATTTTGGGGGTAAGGGGCTAGGGGATGGGGGAATTCAGCCGAGTACCTGAGCAGTTACGAAATATTTGACCATACCCTATGAGGACTGTCATGCGTAAGAACTGGCTTCGCTACACGCTGCTGACCATCGTGGCTGGGGTCGCCATCGTCGGGGCGGGCGGCTACGTCCTGTTGAACCGCCTGCCGATGAACACCGCCTTTGCCCAGGGCAGCGGCACCCTTGCCGACATCACCCTGCCCGACGGCTTTGAGATCGCCTACTACGCGCAAAACGTGCCGGGTGCCCGCACGCTGCGGTTGAGCGACAACGGCACGCTGTATGTGGGCACTCGCGGCGCAGGCGTCGTCTATGCGATTCCAAATGCCGCCTCTACCACCGAAGCGTCCACCGTGATGACCATCGCCAACGGCCTGAACAACCCCAACGGCATTGAGGTCGTCAACGGCGACCTGTACGTGGCCGAAATCGGGCGGGTGCTGCGCTATGACGACATTGAAGCCAACCTCAACACGCCCCCGCAGCCTGTCGTCATCACAGATGACCTGCCCACAGAGGCGCATCACGGGTGGCGTTACATGGCCCAGGGGCCAGACGGGATGCTGTATATCGCCATTGGTGCGCCGTGCAACGTGTGCGAACTGCAAGACTTCTTCGGCTCCATTAGCCGTATGAACCCGGACGGCACGGGGTTGGAGGTGTTCGCAACGGGTGTACGCAACAGCGTCGGCTTTGACTGGCACCCGGAGACGGGTAACCTGTGGTTTACCAACAACGGGCGCGACTGGATGGGCGACGACCTGCCACCTGATACGCTCCACACCGCAGCAGAACCGGGGCTGCACTTCGGCTTCCCGTACTGTCATGGCGGCAGCATCCCGGACCCGGACTTTGGCAACCGGCGAGATTGCAGTGAGTTCGTGCGGGCAAACGCTGACCTGACGCCGCATGGGGCCGCGCTGGGGATGCGCTTTTACACGGGCGATATGTTCCCGGCAGAGTACACCCATCAGATATTCATCGCGGAGCGCGGCAGTTGGAACCGCACCGTGCCGATTGGCTACCGTGTGAACATCGCCCGCCTGGACGGGGCCGGGAATGTGATTGCCTACGAGCCGTTTGCTGAGGGCTGGCTGAACGACAGCACGGGGCAGGCGTGGGGCCGCCCGGTTGATGTACAGGTGATGCCCGATGGGGCGCTGCTGGTCAGTGATGACACGGCCAACGCCATCTACCGGATTCGCTACACCGGGTGAGGTAATGTTACGACCTGGCGCAGCGTTTCGTTTACAGCCAGTTTACCGCCGCTTCAGGATGCACTCACGGTTGAACTGTAGCATAATGAATACAGATCAAGTGTAGACGACTCCGCAAACACTATCCACGTTAGTACCCTATTTAGAAAGGTCACACCCTTATGAATAACTGGATCAAACGGTTCACGCTGGTTGCACTGGCGTTTAGCCTGTTGTCCGTCGGCTTTGCTGTTGGCGTAAACAACACCGCCACCGTCACCGCCCAGGAAGATGAATTCCGTACCCAGTACGAGCGCATTTTCTCCGACATCTACGAAGAGGTTGCTCCGTCCGTCGTTTCTATCGTTATCCTGGCACGCGGTAACTCCGACAACCCCCTGCTGGAAGATGAACTGCTGCGCGGCGGCGGCACTGGCTTTGTGTATGACAAGCAGGGCCATCTGATTACCAACGCCCATGTTGTCGATCAGGCTGAGGAAATCGCCGTGTATTTCTTTGACGGCACCATCGCCCGCGCTGAGGTTATCGGTGCAGACCGCGACAGCGACATCGCTGTGATTCGCGTGAGCGATGTGCCGGAAGATCGCCTGTTGCCGATTACGTTTGGCGATAGCGCAGCCCTGGCTGTTGGCCAGGCAACATTGGCCATTGGCAGCCCGTTTGGTGAAAACTGGACGATGACCAGCGGCATTGTGAGCGCCCTCAACCGCAGCATTCGCGGCCTGTCCACCTTCTCCACGGGCGCGGTCATCCAAACAGACACGGCCATTAACCCCGGCAACAGCGGCGGCCCGCTGCTTAACCTGGACGGTGAGGTAATCGGCGTTAACACGCAAATTCTTAGCTCTACGCGCAGCAGCTCTGGCGTGGGCTTTGCCGTACCCAGCAATCTGGTTCAGCGGGTGGTGATTGAGCTGATAGACGAAGGCGCAGTGAACTACAGCTACGTTGGCATTCAGGGCAGCGACGTGTCGCTAGAAGAAATTGAGACGTTCGACCTGCCCAACAATGTGCGCGGTGCGGTCGTGCAGGCCGTTGTGCCGGGCAGCCCTGCCGCTGATGCGGGCCTGGAAAACCCGGATCGCAACGGTGTAGACATCATCACGGCCATTAACGGTGACCCCATCGCCAACATGGACGCGCTGCTGGCCTACCTCGCTGGCAACACTACCCCTGGCGACACGGTGCAGGTATCCCTGCTGCGTAACGGTGAGCCAACCGAACTATCGCTAACGCTGGGCCAGCGGCCAAATACCGCCAACCAGTAAACCGCATTTTCATTCTTAGCACTGTTGAGCATTTAACAGATGGGCAGCCCCAAGCTGCCCACCTTGCGTTTCTCCCTTCCTGCCATAGGCGTGTATAATGAGACTCACACGCGAGCCAAGCGGAAGCAGACAATCATGACCGACACAGAATGGTTAAGCCTGCGCCACGCGGCGGAGATACTGGGAGTGCATCCGGCCACCGTCCGCAATTGGGCAGATAAGGGGGAGCTTCCGTCACGGCGCACCCCCGGCGGGCATCGCCGCTTTCGCCGTGCTGATTTGCTGCGCCTTGCCGAAACCCACTCAAATGCCGAACCCGACCAGAACGAAGTGCAGTTGATTTTGCAAAATGCGCTGGGTCAGGCCCGGATGCAAATGGGCAAAGACAACCTGGAAACCCAACCCTGGTATGCGGCCATGTCTGATGAGACGCGCATGGCCCTGCGGATGCAGGGGCGCACCGTGCTTGAGGCCATGCAAGCCTACCTGGACGACGGCGATACCAGTGCCAACCTCGCGGTGGCGGTTAAGTTGGGCAAGGACTATGCCACTTACCTGCACAAAGACACGCTCACGCTGCCGCAGGCCATGCGCGGCTTCTTCTACTTTAGTGACTTTATCCTGGAATCCATCATAGACCTCTCCGCATTGCAGGACAAACACGAGTCAACGAAACTGCTGCACCAGGTAAACGACTTCAACAACGCGATGCTGCTGTCTATCGTTGAGTACTACGAGGAAGACTAGCCGTGCCCGATGCCGCATGGGTCGCGCTCAGCTTGATACGCGGCGTGGGCGGCGTGACAATGCGGGCGCTGCTAGACCGCTTCGGGAGTGTGGACGCGGTGCTGGCGGCCAGCGAACCCGACCTGTGCCGTGTGCGCGGCGTGGGCCAGAAGACCGCGCACGCCATCCACGCGATTGACCGCCCGCGTATGCAGCGCCGCCTGGAGCGCTGGCAGGCCGCCGGGGTGCGGGTTATTGCTATGACGGACGCCGCCTACCCCGCTCGCCTCAAAGCCATACCCGACTGCCCGCCCACCCTGTTTGCGCTGGGCACGCTCAACGCGCCCGATGCGCCCCACGTTGCGATTGTGGGCACCCGTACCCCATCAGCCGCCGCCCGCCAGCAGGCCGCAGCCGCCGGGAAGGGGCTGGCGCAGGCCGGGGCGGTCATCGTCAGTGGGATGGCGCTGGGCGTAGACGGCATCGCGCAGGTGGCCGCACTCGAAGTGCCGCACAGTCATAACATGGCCGTGCTGGGCAGTGGGGTGCTTAAGCCATACCCGCAGGAACACGCGCCACTGGCGCAAATGCTGCGCCTGTACGGGCTGCTGCTGTGCGAAGTCGCGCCGGACGCCATCGTGAGTACGCCGGGGCTGGTGGCCCGCAACCGGGTTATCACCGGGCTGGCGGACGCGGTGCTGGTGGTCGAAACGGCAGACGACGGCGGGGCCATGCACGCGGCACGGGCTGCCGTCCGGCAAGGGCGGGCGTTGTTCACGGTAGATAGTCCGGCCAGCGGGAACCAGCAGCTCATCCGTGACGGCCTCGCTACCCCCATCGCCCCAGACCTGGGCGACCTGCGCCGCCTGCTAGACGGCGAGTAGCCCGGTAGTCCCTCATGCCACCATGTATTTGTGTATCATAATGGTAACGACTCACTACGTTCCGCCCCTGAGTACCTCGACCACCATCTCACTTGACGCCTGATTGCCCGCTGCGTCGAACACCACCGCACTGAACGTCTCGCGCCCGATGCGCTCTATGGCGTGCTCGTACCCAAACGGGAACACTTCATCCACGCCGACGAACGCGCCATTGTGATAGAACTCCACATAGCCGATGGCCACGTTGTCCTCTACTGTCGCCGTCAACGGGATGGTGTCGTCATTCAAAAAGGTGAACACATCGCCCGGCTCGCCCGCCGTAAGCGCGACCACCGGCGGCGTGTTATCCACCGTGACTTGCACCACGAACGGGTCCACGCTGTTGTCGTTCATCACCGCCGTTAGCCGCAAACTGTACAGCCCATCCAGCCCGGATGTATCCCAGGTGCCGATGCGCTGCCCCGGCGTGTAGTCGTCGCGCTGGTCGGTGATGGCCGTCCACGCCGACGGGTTCAAACCCTCACCATAGGCAAGCTGATAGTATTGCAGGTTCTCCGCGTCCATGCTGCCGCGTATATCCACCTGACCGCCCACATAATCCAGCAGTTCCGGGCGCAGGATGACGCTGGTTTGCAGGGTTTCGGGCCGGGTGAGCGTGTCGAACTCGGTGGGCGGCACCGGGAGTTGGTTCTCGTCCCACCAGGCGGCGGCCTCCGCTGGCGGCTTAAAGAACACCCGGTCTTCGCGCAGGCTGGCCGGGGTATTGGCTGTGGCCAGCAGCCCGTTCTGGCTGTTGACCGTCACCGTTTCCCAGAACGTGTCAGGGTCACGCGGGACGGTGCCCTCTAAAAACAGTTCGGTGCGCTGCGGGCACGCCTCCGTTGGACTGAGGCCGCTGTCGTCGCACACCCGCGCTTCGACCACGTTGAGCGGCTGACGCCAGTCGTCCGCGTCGTGGCCGTAACGGTCGTGGGTGTATTCTGCCACGCCGCGCCACAACGTAGACGCCCCGGTGACGTTGTACGGGTCCAGGGTGAGCGCTTCGGCGTCATCACGGCCCAGCCACACCCCCACCGCCAAATTCGGGGAATAGCCCACCGTCCAGTTGTGATTGTCGCCCGCCGTGCCGTACACCGTCGCCATTGGCCGGGATGCTTCCAGCACGTTGCCCGCGCCCAGGGTCGCCAGCCGCGTTGACCGGTCGGCCAGCACGTTATTCACCAGGTAGGCCAGCCCTTCCTGAATGATAGGCGTGCTGCCCGTCGCCCGGTCATATTCCCACAGCACGTTGCCCGCCGCGTCCTCGATACGCAGCACCGCCGCCGGGTCACGCGGGCGCTGGCCGCGCTCAATGGCAGAGGCACCCACGCCGCGCATTTCGCCCAGGCCCGCCAGCACCGTGTAGGCATACGTCGCGTCTAATACGCTAACGCGCCCGCCCCGCTCCAATACAGAAAGGTCAAAGGGCGGCACCTCTAAGCTGCTCATGCCAATCTGCCGCGCATTCACTGCCACCGAATCCAGGCCCTCCGTGTTGGCCACCTGCGCGACGGGCGGCAGCAGGCCCGCGCCCATCGCTTCGCGCAGGTTCATCGGCCCGCGAAACACGCTGTCAGGGTTTTCTGGCGTGTAGATCAGGCCGTCTGCCGCGCCGGGGAAGCGCAGCGGAATGTCCAGCACCATCCGTGCCGGGGAGTACAGGCCGCCGCTGAACGCTTTCAGGTAGACGAACGGGTGCAGCACCGGCCCCGGCTGGCGGTCACGCGCTGTGATGTCGCCCACAGCGGCCAGCATCTCGCCCGTGTTGATGTCAATAATCACGACTGCGCCCGATTGGGGGGCAGTGCTGCCCGTTGGCGTGGCATCTGGCAGGTAGACCAGCGCGGGGCAGTCAACAGCGGGGGGTGGGGTGGCGTTGTTCAGCCGGGCCAGATGGGTTTGCGTCAGGCAGTCCGCCTGCCGGAACAGTTCCACATCTAATGCCGTTGTGATCGTCAGGCCCTCACGGGCGACCATGCGCGTGCCGTCGTAGCCGAGTGAATTTAAGATGGCTTCGGCCTGACTGCGAGCATACACCGCGTAATCTGGGGCCGTGCGCGGGAGCTGCACGGACGCGGGGCGAATAACAGTGGGCGACAGCGTGGCAGTGTTGTACTGCGCCTGCGAGATAACCCCGTTAATCACCAGGTCGCGCAGCACCTCCCCCTGGCGGCCCCGCGCTGCCGTTTCGTCGTCCAGCGGGTTGTAACGCGGCGATGTGGGCACAGCAGCCAGCATCGCCGCCTCCGCGACGGATAAAGCCGGGGCGCGTTTGTCAAAGTAGACCCGCGCTGCCGCGTCGATGCCGTAGGCGCTGTTGCCATAGTCGTTGGTGTTCAGGTGCCACTCCAATATCTGCTGTGGGGTGTAGCGGCGGTGCAGTTCTGTAACAAGGATGTACTCGCGGGCGCGGTAGTTGGCCGTGATGACCTCCGGTGGTGGGGCAATCGCATTGCGAACGAGACGCCCGGTGAGGGTGGGGTTGGGGCCAAGCGGTGCCTGAAATTCGTTGTAAACAAGCTGCTGGAACGTTTGGTAGGGGGCAAAGCGGCCCGTGCGTAAAAAGTCCGGGTCTTCGCGCAGCAGCGTTGCCTCGATCAAGTACGGCGGCAGGTCATCCAATGACAGCCATTCACGCTCGTCGCCCAGCGGGTCTTCGACGCGCCAGATGACCTGCTGGCCGGTGCGGTCATAAAATGTGGAGGCCCCGATAATCGGCGTCAGGGTGTCCTCAGACTGCGGCGCGGGCAGCACCCCGGCAATCCGGGTGTAGTAGCTGAGGCCGATGGCACCCACACCGCCGACGGGCAGCAGCACCCCCAGCGTAAACGCCACGCCGAACACAATCCCCAGGGCGCGGCGGGTGCTGAGCGTGCGCCGTTTGCGTTGGCTGCGGGCACGCCGCCGCCGGATGAGATGAGCAACGGATGTCACGGGAAGGCTTCCCCCTGATGTTGGCAATAATGAGCAAATTGTAATGTTTCGCCCGAATTTGGGCCAGCGGGGGCTAAATTACGTAAATTGTTCCAATACAGGCTTGGCAAGAACATTACAGACAGTGTATATTAATTACGCAATATTCGCAAACCCATCCTACGGGAGAAGCAGAGGCTCATGAACAAAACCAAGCTGCTGTTAGTCGAAGATGATCCCAACATCAGCAAACTTATCGTGGACTATATGTCCCGGCGCGATAAAGAGGTCATTGCAGTAGACGACGGCCCCGAAGCCATCGAACACGTTCGCAAGGAAGGGCTGCCCCACATCGCCCTGATCGACCTGGGCCTGCCCACCACGCACGGCTTTGAGGTCGCCACCAAGTTGAAGTCTATGGCCGATGTGCCGATCATCTTCGTCACGTCGGCCAGCGACACAGACACCATCGTTCAGGGGTTGCGGAAGTACGCCGAGGACTTCATCGTGAAGCCGTTTGAACTGCGCGAACTGGAAGCCCGCATCGAGGTGGTGCTGGCCCGTATGCCCAGCCTGGACTACGCCAGTGAGCCGGTGGTGCAGGTAGACGACATCCTGAGCATCGACTTCGCCCACAACCGCATCACCGTCAACGGCAAGTCGCACAATCTTACCCCCACCGAGTCTATTTTGCTGCATGTGCTGCTGCGGAATGCCGGGCGCGTGGTGGAAAACCGGATGCTGATTGCCCGCGTGTGGCCGTCAGAAGATGTGTTTGAAGACACGCTGCGGGTGCATATGCACCGCCTGCGCCGCAAGCTAGAAGCCGACAGCCACCACCCGCACTACATTCGCACCGAGCGCGGCGTGGGCTATATGTTCACGGTGCGCCCGCCCGAAACCGACGTGGCGGGGGTGTAGCAGCCGTTATTTAGCGTGAGGGCGTGTTCTGGCACGCCCTCTCTTACAATCCATTACAATTTATGAGTGAATCTACGCTAACGCGATGACGCCAGTGAGTGCATAATTGATGACGATAAGCAAGCTGAACGAGCCAGAGAGAGCAACCGTTTGAGCGACACAGCGCCCTCACCCGGCGACAATGCGTTAGCGCAGCAGTTGGCGTTCCAGCAGCAGCTTAATGCGGCCATGCGGGCCACCGCGCAAGCCGAAACGCCCCAACAACTGGCCGAGGTGTTGGTCAACGCCCTGCACACCCCTATTGCGATTTGCTCTGTGTGGTTATGTGGCCCCCCACAGCTAGAGGTGCCGCGCTACCTGCAACTGGTGGGCATCGCCGGGCAGGATGTGCCCCATGCGGTGGGGCTGGGTACGCAAATCCCTGCTGATGACCTGGCCCTGCTGGATGGCGGCCCGCTGCACGCCGAACACATGTCCCCCGCAACTATCCAGACCACGCCGCTGCTGCGGACGCTGCTGAAGACGTACCCGGTAACAGCGTGGCGCTTGCAAGCACTGGACATGCCCGACCACCGCTATGGCATCGCTTTTTATGGGACGAACGCCGCCGACGGCATTGACGCACATGACCTGCGCCTGTGCGATGAGCTGTGGCCCGTGATGACAACGCGGGTTGCCCTGTATGCCCTTCACAACACCCGAACCGTGCGCCAGCGTGAGCATACCGCCGTGCTGAATACCATTCAGGACGCGGTGTTGATTGCTTACCCCACCCCGATTGGCCTGGAAGTGGCTGTGGTGAACGAGCACTTCCGGCAGTTGTTTAACTGGCGTCATCCGGCAAAAGTGGGGACCTCACTCAGCAGTTTACTCAATCAGATGCAAATCCCGCCGACGGTGCGCCAGCGCTTACACCAAATTTGGCTCTCATTAGAGGTGGAAGCCGCCCCCAGCACAAGCCAGGGGGGCGAGTTTGAAATGGTCACGACAGATGGCAAGCCCGCATCTATTGTGTGGCACAGCGTGCCGATTATAGGGGCCGAGGCCGACAACGTGCTGGCATGGTCGTTCGTCTTTCGCAATGTCGCGCCAGAGCGGGCCGCCGGGCAGGTGCGCTCTGCCTTTTTGACGCGGGTCTCGCACGAACTGCGAACACCGCTGACGGCAATCAACGGCTTTGCAGAGTTGATTCTGTCTGAAGCGGGGGAGGCCCTGCCTGATAACGCCCAGGAATACGTGAAAATCATCTACAACAGCTCGCAAAAGCTCAAGCACATCTTCAGCGACCTCATCGAAATCACCCGCGCCTATGCCGGTGAAACCGACCTGACGATGACGCAGGTTCACCTGCCCGAAGTCGTCGCCTCAGCGGTTCGCTCCTGCGACCCCATCATCAAGGCCAAAGCGCTGTCTGCATCCCTGGATATTGCCGAGGCGCTGCCCCCCGTTTGGGCCGACAGCGAACGGGTGCGCCGGGTGGTCAGCCATCTGGTCACCAATGCCGTTCAGTCCACGCCCGAAGGCGGGCAAATTCATGTGACCATGTATTTAGAAGCCGACCCACACAACCTGCCTGACGGTGCCCCGCCCGATACGATGCTCCCGGCGGTGGTAGTCAGCATCATTGACGACGGCAACGGCATTGCCCCCGAAGACGCCGAACACGTCTTTGAGCCGTTCTATCGCGGCCCGCTGGCTACCCACAACACCCAGCTAGCTGATGGGGTGGGGATGGGGCTGGCCCTGAGCCGCAGCTTCATTGAGCTGCACCGGGGCAAAATTTGGGCGCAGCCCAACCACGACGGGGCCAGCGGCGGGCGAGTGTTTTTCACCCTGCCGGTTGATCTGACATTGATTTAACGCAGCATTAAACATCGGGCTATTGTAAAGCCAAGTTTTCACATCGCGGGAGCACCGGGTGCCGCTGTTTAAGCCCCTCTCCCGAACGGGCCTGTGGCCCTGGGAGAGGGGTTGGGGTGAGGGCTGAGCAGTTACGTAAGTATATAGATGAGGGTGGGGGTACGTCTACGCGGTGGGTCAATTTAGAGCTTACTACCCCCGCATAACGGAGTTAAAGGGGTAGCAAGCCAGGGTTTAACCTGCATTAAATCATGCGCTGTATGCTAGCGCTGGCCAACGACCCAATCACTCACCCGGATCGGGTTGTGCTGGCGAAACTGCTGGCGCATCCGTCCGAATACATCCACGCCCATTTGCAACAGGATATGCGGCACGTCCATCGGAACCCAGTTTTCAACGATGGTTTCGTTGTCGCAGCGGTAAAAGTCCATCACGCGCATAGCGAGGCGCTTGCCCGTAGGGGGCATCCCCAAAAAGCCGCTGCCCGTATGCGTGGCCTGCAAGTAGCCCCAACCGCCCGTGACGGCATAGTGGCCGTCCCCAATGCGGATGAAGTGGCCCATTGGCGAGCCGCCCCGGTCGGGGAAGGCCATCAGGAACGGAATCTGGTGGTAGTCCTCAAAGCCACGCAAGCCACGAGTGGAGCCAATGCCGCCGGGGCCATACCACATGAAGTTCGGGTGCCAGTGATTCACCATTTCCATGTTGTCCAACACGCGGCGCACGGGTGGCTCCCCGTTGTACTGGCCTAGCGCGTGTTGCATTTTGAGGATCGTTTCAATCGTGCGTTGGGAGCGGTCGCTGTCCTGTTCGGTGAGGATGACGCCATCGTGGGTGGCCGGGGGCAGCCAGTGCATCTCCCGGCCCAGGCTCGGTGCAATCGGGAAGTAGCCGGCCTGCCGCATCAAGTCCATAAAGTCGATAAACAAATAGCTGGTGATGATTTTACCGTCGCGCAGTTCGTGCCCTTCACTGTAGCGCACCGATACAACGCCGTGTGTGGCCGGGATGCCGAACCAGTCCGCCTCGAACGTGCCCACATAATGCCCGGTGCAGCCAATCCAGTGACCGTCACGATAGCTCCCCCCGGCCACAATGTCATCGCGGCGTTCCACATCCGGGATAGCGGCCCGCAGCGGCAGCCACAACTGCTCCAGGATGGTATCTAACCCGGCGAGTTCGTTAATAGGGTGGGTGACGTTGATTTTGGCGTCGGCGTGCAGGCCATCGCGCAGCACGTCGGCCAGTTCATCGGCGGGGGCGGTGGTGAGGGCTTGCATTACGCTAATGATGCGCTGTTTGTTGGCGATGTTCTGCGACTGGTCGATGGGGGTGTACTCAAACGCTTCGGTGAGGTATTTGTCGTTACGGATGTTAACAGTCATGCGTATGCCTTTAGGTAAAGCTCACTATAACATTATTGACTTCAGCACGACTCAGGTACTCGCTTTACCCCTAAAATGAGGGGTGACGGCGAAGCCGTCGGGGTGGGGGCAAACTGAGTCGTTATCCTTACTCTACATCATCAAAGAATTCGGGCGGTTTAGACCCGATAAACTTTAACACGTTCTTGACATTGTAACCTGCTTGTTCCAGCACGCCCAAAACATCAATCAAGACGAGGTTTTCGGCCAGTTTGCGTTCGCCATCACGTTCCTCTACCCGCCAAAAATCCATGTAGCGCACCTTCACCGTTTCGCCACTTGCCGGGATGTTCAGCCAATCGTTAGCAAACGTCGTCGTCTGGTAGCCTGTGCCTGCGACCCAATCACCTTCGGCAATCCGCACCACATCCTGGGCGTTCTTATCCGGGAAGGCGTTGATAAACGCTTTACGGTAGTCGTTTTCAAATTCGTCAATGCCGTTCATCGTGCCGATGGGCACCGGCCCGGCCCACACCATATCCTCAAACCAATATTGCTGCATCAGGCCGAGGACGTTCTGGTTTAGCCCAGCGTACATATCATCAACAAGCTGCTTGTTCTGCTCAGCTTTTTCGCTCATCGTTCATTCCTTCTTACGTTTTTATGTTGGTCTTTTTGCCCGTCGCCAGGATGCCCAGCCAGTCTTCAGTGTCGTAACGACTCAGCTTGCCCCCCACCCCGGCGCTAAAGCGCCACCCCTCCCCCACTATCGCCGCTACGCGGCGGGAGGGAGGGGTTTGTGCCGCCTTCGGCGGTGTTCCCCTTCCCT